>NZ_QAJS01000018.1:339-130046 GCF_003852595.1 Aquitalea sp. FJL05 | reverse complement strand
AACGGATCAGCGCATCGGCCATGTCCTTGCCGCCCTCCCAGCTTTCTGCGATATGGCAGTCCACCCGGCTGACGCCTTCGTTGATGGCCTGTTTTTGTGCCTTGTCCAGTAACTCCCGCGCCTGACGGAAAGCCAGATCATGCAGCTGATGGGTATCCAGCGCACCCACGCCCTCGATGGCCATGTCGCGCAAACTGGCCACATGCACCAGCGACAAGCTGGATTGCGCCATTTTGGCAATACGTAGTGCCTCGGCTAGAGCCTTTGCAGAAGTTCGGCTACCATCTACTGCAATAACAATGTGTTGATACATGGAGTGCTCCTCATAAAACCGTCGCTCGCGCCTGGTCAGGTGGCGGTACTGTCGGCCGGCATGACGCCTTGCCCGGCGGACAGAAGCGGCTGAATACCCTGTTTGATTTCAGGATACTCGCGGCAGATGAAAGACTCTCCGAACTAATTGTTATGCACTTGATCTATAACAAATTCGAACAGACCATGCGCCGCGTTTAATGCGTGAACCCATGGTCTGCCGCTATTCTGTCGACCACTTTGCACACTTGAGGGGGATGGTTTTACATCATGTTGATCTTTGCCTTGCTGTCCTTGCTTGTCATTGCCGCTATCGTTGCCTGGAGTCTGAAATCGGGCAAGCGCAAAAACAGGAAGGTGGCAGACGATAGCCGCATCTACGCCGCACATACCCAGTCCCGGCCACTGGAACCACTGGAACACAGCACCGGCCACGCCTTCGGCCTGTTGCTCAAGGCCGCTCGCGGCGACCGTTCGGTGGTGGAGAAGTGGATCATGGCCGAACAGCATCAGAATATGCCGCCGATCAGCCGTGATGGTGCGATCGAGCAACTGGCCCAGCGTCTGCAGGCCAGCCGCCGCTAGCCCTAGCGGCCGAGCACCAGCCCTTCGCGGCGTGGGTCCGCTCCGCCGATATAGCCATTACCCGTTCTGACCAGCGCCGACAGGCCACTGGTCATTTCCACCGTCTTCACCTGATGGCCCAGCGCGGTCAGCGTGCTGCCCTGCACTTCCAGCCCCTGCCCGGCTTCCAGTTCCGTGGCGCCATTGCGGTTGCCGTAGTGCGGCAGGCTGACCGCTTGTTGCGGATCGAGCTTCCAGTCCAGCAGGGCGATCAGTGTCTGGGCAACATAGCCGATGATCTGGCTGCCACCGGGTGAGCCGGTGGCCAGCAGGAACTGTCCCTTGCTGTCGAACACCATGGTGGGCGACATGCTGCTGCGCGGCCGTTTGCGTGCTTCCACCCGGTTGGCCACCGGCTGTCCCTTGTCTTCCGGTGCGAAGGAAAAATCCGTCAGCTGGTTATTGAGCAAAAAGCCCTTGACCAGCATGCGGCTGCCAAACTGGTCTTCAATCGAGCTGGTCATGCTGACCACCCGCCCTTGCCGGTCCACCACATTGAGGTGCGAGGTGCTGGGCAGCTCCGGTGCGCTGTCCCGGCCATAAGCCGACAGTTTGACACCGGCTGGCTCGCCCGCGCTGGCCGCCCCCATGCTGCGTTCTGGCCGGATCAAGCGGCTGCGCTGCTGTAGATAATCGGTGGCAACCAGGGCCGCGCTGGGCACGTTGGCAAAAGCCGGGTCAGCCAGATAGCGGTTGCGGTCGGCAAAGGCCAGCTTGCCCGCTTCCGCGAACAGGTGAATGGTGGAGCCGGCGGTGGGCGACATGTCTGCCAGCGGGAAGCGCTGCAGCATGCCCAGCATTTGCAGGACGGCGACGCCGCCTGAACTGGGGGCATCCATGCCGCAAACCTGCCAGCTGCGATAGGGACCGCACAGCGGTTTGCGTTCGATGGCCTGGTAGGCGGCCAGATCCGCTGGCAGCATGCGGCCCGGGTTACGCGGATGCTGATTCACCTTGGCGATGATGGCCGTGGCGATGTCACCCTCGTAAAAGGCACGCGGGCCACGGCGGGCAATCTGCTCCAGCGTCGCGGCATAGTCGGGGTTTTTCAGCAGGCTGCCCATGGCTTTGGGCTGGCCATCGGGCTGATAGAAATAGCGGCGGGCCGCCTCGTCCTGCTGCAGAAACCGGTCGGAGGCGAGCAGGCTGTACAGCCGTGGCGAAATGGCAAAGCCCTGCTGCGCCAGCTGGATGGCGGGCTGGAACAGGCTGGCCCACGGCAGATGGCCACCATGCTGGTGTGCCAGCTTCAGCATGGCCAGTACGCCGGGAACACCAACCGAGCGCCCACCCACGACAGCCTGATAGAAGTCCATCGGCTGGCCTTGTGCTTGCAGGAAAAGCTTGCCATCTGCCGTGGCCGGGGCGGTTTCCCGGCCGTCAAAGCTGGTGAGCTGGTGGCCATCGTAATACAGCATGAATGCCCCACCGCCGATGCCGGACGATTGCGGCTCGGTCAGGCCCAGCACCAGCTGGGCGGCGATGGCGGCATCGATGGCGCTGCCACCACGCTGCAGGATGTCCAGTGCAGCCTTGCTGGCATACGGGTTGGCGGTCGATACCATGCTGTTGCGCGCACTGACTGCGGGGCGGGGGCTAAAGCCGCTGGCAGCCTCCGGCGCAGCGGTTTCCGCCAGAGCGGGCAGGGCGCACAGCAAGAGCAGCAGACTGCGTAACAGCATGAAGATAAACCTCGGTTGCGATGGGATGGGTGAGCCGTGGCTGCCGCCGGCGGTGGCAGGCAGTGTGCAAGCATATGGGCAATGTTGCGGCAGGGCTGGGTGAGGGTCAATTCAGCGCGGTCAGCCATGAAAAACGGCCTGGCACGTTAAGGTGCCAGGCCGTTGTCATTGCCGGGTTTGCCGGTTCAGGACAGGGTGGCCAGGTACTGGCGCTCCCATGGCGTGATCTGGTTGTGGAAATGGCTGAGTTCCACGTCCTTTACTGCCAGATAGGCTGCACTGAATTCGCTGCCGAACAGGCGTTCTGCCGTGTCATGGGCGGCCATCAGGGCGCAGGCGGCATCCAGGGTATTGGGCAGGGTGGCGGCATCTGCATTGTTGAAGACATTGCCAACAGCCGGCTCACTCGGGCTGAGCTTTTCTTCCACGCCGAGCAGGCCGGCGCCCAGGCTGGCTGCCAGTGACAGGTAGGCATTGGCATCGCAGCCGGGCAGGCGGTTTTCCACGCGACGGGCTTCCGGGCCGGATACCGGCACGCGGATGCCGACCGAGCGGTTGTCCACTCCCCAGCTCACATTCACCGGTGCAGCCAGACCCTTGACGAAGCGGCGGAAGGAGTTGGGGCTGGGGCAGAACAGCGGCATCAGGTGTGGCAGATACTGTTGCAGGCCGCCGATGTAATGGAAGAATTCGGCGCTGGCTTCACCATTGGCCTGGCTGAACACATTATTGCCCTGGCCATCCACCACGCTCTGGTGCAAGTGCATCGAACTACCCGGCTGACCGGGCAGCGGCTTGGCCATGCACACCACGGTCAGGCCGTGCTGGTAGCCGATTTCCTTCAGCGCGTACTTGAACAGGAAGGTCTGGTCGGCCAGCTCCAGCGCATTGCCATGCTTGAGGTTGATCTCGAACTGGCTGGGGCCCATTTCGTGCACATAGGTATCGGTCTGGATGCCCAGTTGCTCGCAGGCGCGGTACAGGTCGTCGAAGAAGCCTTCCAGATCGTTGAGCGTGGAAAAGCTGAAGGCATCGAAGCCGGTTTCGCGGCGGCCGGTACGCAGGGCCGGTGCCTGGAAGGCTTGGTCCGGATTGGCGTGGGCATCGAAGATGTAGAACTCCAGCTCCGGTGCCACCACCGGGGTCCAGCCCCGTGCCTGATAGCGCGCCAGAATGTTCTTCAGCGCCGAGCGCGGTGCCAGCGGCGACAGGCTGCCATCGTGGTCGATGTTGTCACACACCACCATGGCGCGCGGGGTCTTGGCCCACGGCACCGGGCGCAGCGTGGCGAAGTCCGGGCGCAGCACGACATCGGGGTCGTTTTCGCCATAAAAGCGGTAGTCGGGAAATTCGCCCACGCAGGTCTGGATGGCGACGGCACGGGCAATACGTAATTCCTGGCCTTTGATCAAAGCCTTGGCAGGCAGGGTTTTGCCACGGGCAAAGCCGCTGACATCAGCAAAGGCCAGCTCAACGTCGCGGACATTTTGCTGAATCAACCATTCGGCTTGAGCAGCCGCGATGGAGTGTTGGGACATGCAGGTCTCCCCTGGAGTGTTCTCGATTGTTTCATCTATCTGCCTGTCTGTCGGTACTGCATTTTTTTGATTTTGCGGGCTGTGCCCTGAGGGCATTATGCCACCGGCAGGGGGGAGGGCAAGCGTGATGTCGCTTCGGCTAGTCATGGCACATGAAAAAACCGGCCCTGTTGCAGCCAGGGCCGGTTTGATCACAAGTGAGAAAAGCGCGCTTACAGCCGGAAGCGTGATACCGACTGGTGCAGCTGGCGGGCGTGCTGGTCGATATTCTGCATGGCATCGACTGCCTGCTTGACCGAACTCTGGGTTTCTTCCACCACGCCAGCCACCTGCTCCACGCTGACCGCGATATTGGCACCGGCCTGGCTTTGCTCGGTCATGGCACTCACCACGGAGTGCAGGCTTTCCAGTGCGCTGTGTGCCTGGCGGCTGATGGTATCCAGGGTCTGGGCGGCCTGATTGGCCTTGCCCACACCCAGCTGCACGGCCGGACGGATTTCCTGCATGCGTCCGGCCACGGTGCCGGTTTCATCCACCACGGCCTGGACGATGCTGGTGATTTCGTCGGTGGCGGTAGCGGTACGCTCGGCCAGCTTGCGTACTTCGTCGGCCACCACGGCAAAGCCACGGCCCATTTCACCGGCGCGGGCGGCCTCGATGGCGGCATTGAGCGCCAGCAGATTGGTCTGGTTGGCGATGTCGCGAATGGTTTCGGCAATGCCGCTGATGTTACGGGTACGTTCGGCCAGGCTGCCGACCAGGTCGCTGACATCTCCCACCTGGCTGGCGATGGATTCGATGCCGCTGGCCGCTTCCTTGGCCACCAGCTCACCTTCGCGTGCCAGCTGGCTGGAACGGCGGGCTCCTTCTTCCGAGCCGCCGGCATTATCCTTGACGTGGTCGATACTGACCGACAGCTGCTCGATGGAGGCGGCTGCCGAGGCCGTGGAGTTGCTGGCAATGCCGGACACCTCGTCCACCTTGTTCATCTGGGCGGACAGCTGCTGGCCGGCGTGGCCGATATCATCGGTGGACTGGCGGATCTGGTTGATCATCTCGCGCAGTTTCTGCTGCATCTCGTGCATGGCGGCCAGCAGGCTCTGCGGCGGGCCGTTCACCTTGATCTGTTCGGTGAGGTCGCCCTGGGCAATCTGGCGTACTACTTGCGCGGCGTAGCCGGGTTCACCGCCCAGTGAACGGATGATACTGCGCGACATGGCACTGCCCAGTACGATGAGGGCCAGCACCGAAACCCCGCTGAGAATCAGCAGGATGGTGCCTTGACGCCAGAACAGGGCGTCGATGTCATCGATGAAAAAGCCGGTGCCCACCGTCCAGCCCCAGGGGTCGAAGCGCACCACGCCGTTCAGCTTGGGTAATTGCTCTTTGTCCGCCCCGCGCGAAGTCTGGATGGTGACGATGCCGTAATGGTCCTTTTGCAGTGCCTCGTTGTAGACGGCAACGGTAGTGCGGCCATCGGGCACGGTGCTGCCCATGTCCACCTTGCCTTCACGCTCTGCCTTGGGATGCAGTACCAAGCGGTTATCGCTGTCGCGGGCAAAGAAGTAGATGTCATTCACCTTCAGCGCCTTCAGCGTCTTGCGCGCCATATCCTGCGCCTGCTGCCGGCTCAGTTTGCCGCTGGCTTCCTGCTTGGCGTAATAATCGAGTGTGTTCTCCGCCATGCGCAGCAACAGGGTGATCTGTTCGTGCTTTTCGCTTTGCAGCGTACTGCGGGTGATATATAGCGAGGTGGCTGCCAGTGTGATCAGCGCGATCAGGCTGGCAGCAATGATGATGAGCAGGCGGGTATTGACGCGCACGATGCTGTCCCCTTGGGTGGAGATAATTTTTAAAATGGCATGGTCTGTAAACTGCCGCAGCAAATATACCGGGGTATTGTTAATACTAAACGCTGGACTCAGCAGAAATAACTGCTGAAAACCCCTAGTCGTTGGCGTATCGGTATGGATTAGCTGTTTATAGTCTTTGCTCTGCCAAAGCGGCAGTAAAAACTGTGAAATCCAGTTCCACCTGATCGGCATAACTCATGGCATAGCTGGCAATGGCCTGGTCGAATTTGTCCGACTGGCCGATATAGCCGGCCATTTCAGCGGCACGGCCGCCGGATTTGGCATGCGCACGTGCCAGTGCCCAGGCGCAGGCCTGGCCAAATGCCGCCAGGCTTTCCGCTGAATCGAATGATTCCAGCGCCGGTGCCGCCTTCATGTCGCGCAGCTGGCGCACATAGAAATGACGGTCGCCCGGCCCGGTGGTCCAGCCCAGGAACAGATCACTGGCTGCCTGCATCAGGCGCTGGCCAAACACCACGCGCTTGCCCTGATGGCCGTGCACGCATTGCTGGGTGTAAGGCTCCAGCACCGAGCTGCGCGCTTCTTTCAATTGCAGGAACAGCGGCTGGTCGTATTCGTCCTGCAGCAGCATCACCAGGCAACGGGTGCCGACGCTGCCCACCCCTACCACCTTGAAGGCAGCATCCACCAGCCGGAAGCGGCTGAGCAGGGTGCGGCGGTCTTCTTTCAGCGTGGCGCTGTACTCGGCCAGCATGGTGTGCAGCAAGTCGTGTGAGCTGCCATCGCCCAGCCAGTGCTCGTCATTGCCCCAGACCTGGTCTTGCTGTTGCATGTGGAAGATAACCGGCGGGTTGTCGCGCAGGCGCAGGCTGCCGTCTGCCTGTACCGTCATTTTGGGCAGCAGTTTTTCCTGGGTCTGGCCGCGCGCCTTGTCGGCCAGCTTCAGCAGCTGCTGGCGGATGGTGTCGCTGTTGGCCCGCGCCAGCAATTGTTCAAAACCCACCTTGCAGTACCACAACTCCAGCTGGCTCATCTGGGCATATTCCTGCATGCGCTTGCGGTAGGTCCCCACCAGCTGGCAGACCGCCTGCCGCGCTGCACTATTGCTGAAGCCGCGATTGCGCGCAGCCAGCACCACGCTGACCGCCAGCCGCTTGATGTCCCATTCCCACGGTGCCTGATGCGTTTCGTCGAAGTCGTTGATGTCGAACATCAGCTGGCGTTCCGGCGAGGCGAAGAAGCCGTAGTTCATCAGGTGGGCATCGCCGCAGGTTTGCAGGGTGATGCCGCTATGGGGCGTCGCGGCCAGATCGGCAGCCTGGATCATCGCCATGCCACGGAAGAAGGCAAAGGGCGAAGCCTGCATGCGGCTGTAGCGCAGAGGGATCAGCGAAGGCACGCGGCCTTCCGAGGTCTGGTGCAGCATGGCCACCACGTCGCGCTGCGGACTCAACTGGCACTGAGCCTGCAGGGTGCGCGAGCAGCTTTCACGGCGCGCCTTGCCAGCGGCGAGGCGTTTTTCATATTGCGGATGTGCGGGAGTGGTCATGGCAGATAACAGGCTGAAGATGACATTTCAGCTCAGTGTAATCCGGCAGACATGAAAAATTGATGATGGGGTGTCATTTGCTGTCACGGACAGCGTGTGGGTTAGTCGCGTTGCAGGAAGCGCAGCAGTTGCTGGCGGTAGTGCAAGGCTGCTGCAGGTTGCGCTTGCCAGTGTTGCGGTAACTGGTGACCCGCCCCGGGCAGCCACAATAGTTGGCTGCTGCGGCACAGGCTGGTGCTGGCATGCAGTTTTTCAACCAGCAAGCGCGGAATCACCGCGTCCTGTTCTGCTGCCACGATCAACACATGACCGCGAAATTGTTGCAGGCGCGGCCAGGCATCGCTCTCGAGCCAGCTGACTGGCTGGCGCAGCATGGCGCTGAAAGCCGGGCCGAAGGGGACATCAAATGCTTGAGCGGTGTAGACGCCCGGTACTTGCAGGATCAGGTGGCTGCAGGGTAGCTGATCCAGCAGACGCAGGGCGATATAAGCGCCCATGCTGCTGCCCAATAGCGCCACTGGTCTGTTGTCTGCATGGCAATGGCGGTACACGGCCAGGGCCTGTTCCACCCGCTGGCGCAGGCTGGAGCCCAGCAGGCTGCCGCCGGTTTCGCCGTGACCGATGAAGTCAAAAGCGCTGCTGGCAATCTGCTGCGACTGCAGATGCTGTCTTAATGGCAGATAGCTGGAGCGGTCGGCTTGCCCTGCACCGTGCAGCAACATCAGCTGGCGTAATGGGGCCGGGCTGGTGCAGCAGTCACCGTGCAGCAGGGTATGGAGAAATGGCAGGGTGAATGTTGTGCGGGGGAGTGAGGAATCCTGCATGGCACAGGCTATCGCGGGTGTGGTGTTGATTGTCATGATGATGTTTTATCCACAGATTCATGCACAGGCTATGCACATCATCCACAGCAGATTGGGAATTTGCAAAAGCATGCACAGCCGACCCGCCACGGCTGTCGGGACATTGTCACGCATTGTCGGCGCGGTAGGCCGTCTTATGCACAGCTTGTTCAGGATTTATCCCGTTCATCCACTGCATGGGTACCGGTGGCCAACTTATCCACAGTGGTGCGTCAGCTGGCGCAGCGCTTGATCAGGCGCAACCAGGGCGGGGTCAGCGGGATGCCGTTTTGGTCAACCTGTAGCCGGCTGTGCTCGCCATCCGGCTGCACATCGACTTGCAGGCTGGTGTTGCCGCTGACCGGATTGAGCAGCCTGATGGTTTCCATGCCGTCGGCCTTGCTTTCACGCTGCACGTAGTCATCGGGAATCTTCAGCTGATGGATGCCCTGTTTCAGGCAATCTGCCACGACGGCGGGCTTGTTGTCGGATGGCAGTTGCAGGCTGCTGTCGGCGCGTACCATGGCGGGGCTGGCCAGCAGGCTGGCTAGCAGCAGTACGCTGTTCAGGTGTTGGCGCAGGGTTGGCGTTGAGGAGGTTGTTGGCATGGGGCTTGGCTCTGGCAAGTGATATGCGGATGGAGGCCTGACCGCGCCCGCTGGTTCCGTCTTGTTGCTGCAACAGATGTTAAGGAGTATTGAACACGCCGGTTTGCCAGGCGCTGGACAGCAGCAGCAACAGCAGTAGCAGCAGCAATTGCCGCCGGCTGTATCGTGCCAGCTGCCCGCAGAGCTTGTCCGCTGGCAGGCGGCCGCGTTCCAGCCTTTGTCGGCACTGGCTGATCAGCGGACGGTTGCGCCACTCCTGCAGCAGCAGCAACAGAATGCCCAGCAGCTTGGCCATGGCCAGCGGGACCGGCCGGCCTTGCTGCCACAGCATGGCGGCATGGTAATAAGCCAGCCCGGCACCGCTGCACAGCCACAGCAGCAGGCTGAGCCGCCACCAGTTGTCGGCGCGCAGGCAGCGCGTCAGGGCGGGGGCATCCAGTGGCGGAGCCAGATTGCGGGCGCGGGCGGCAAGCGCACCCAGGCCGCAGCCCAGGGCCAGCAGATGAAGCGTGGCAAACAGCCATTGCAGCATGATGACCCCCCGGCCAGCCAAGTCTGACTACACTAGTGAAGCTGGCTGCGGCTGGCAAGCATTCAACGCTATTTGTCTGTCATGGCGGCGGTGGGGGTGATATTTACCACGCGGGTGAGCGGCGCAAAAAAACCGGCCGCAGCCGGTTTCATCACGGATTGGCTAGCGTTCAGCCGCGTACCTGGCCATCGCCCAGCACGATCCATTTCTGGCTGGTGAGGCCTTCCAGTCCTACCGGGCCACGGGCGTGGATCTTGTCGGTGGAGATGCCGATTTCCGCGCCCAGGCCATATTCGAAGCCATCGGCAAAGCGGGTGCTGGCATTCACCATCACGCTGGAAGAGTCCACCTCGCGCAGGAAACGGCGTGCCCGGCCGTAATCTTCGCTGATGATGGCATCCGTGTGATGGCTGCCATAGTGGTTGATGTGCTCGATGGCTTCGTCCAGATCCTTCACCACCTTGATGGCCAGAATCGGGGCGGAGTATTCGGTATACCAGTCGTCCTGGGTGGCCGGTACGATCTGCTCGCCCAGAATCACCCGGGTGCGCTCACAGCCGCGCAGCTCTACACCCTTTTCCCAATAGGCCTCGGCCAGGCGTGGCAGGATGAATTCGGCAAAGGCCGTGTGCACCAGCAGGGTTTCCATGGTGTTGCACGGTGCGTAGCGCTGGGTTTTGGCGTTGATGGCGATATTGAAGGCTTTTTCCGGATTGGCCGTGTCGTCGATATAGACATGACAGTTGCCGTCCAGATGCTTGATCACCGGCACGCGCGCTTCGGCGCTGATGCGGGCGATCAGGCTCTTGCCGCCACGCGGCACGATGACATCGACGAACTCCTGCATGGTGATCAGTTCGCCCACGGCGGCGCGGTCGGTGGTTTCCACCACTTGCACCACTTCGGCAGGCAGGCCGGCCAGGCGCAAGCCTTCATGCACGCAGGCGGCAATGGCCTGATTGCTGTGGAAGGCTTCCGAGCCGCCACGCAGGATGGTGGCGTTGCCGGATTTCAGGCACAGGCCGGCGGCATCGGCGGTGACGTTGGGGCGGGCTTCGTAAATGATGCCCACCACGCCCAGCGGCACGCGCATCTTGCCCAGTTGGATGCCGGACGGGCGATAGCAGAAGTCGTCCATTTCGCCCACCGGGTCGGGCAGGGTGGCGATCTGGCGCAGGCCTTCGGCCATGCCGGCCACCGTGGCCTCGGACAAGGCCAGGCGGTCGATGAAGGCCGCATCCAGCCCGGCGGCGCGCGCGGCATCCAGGTCTTGCTGGTTGGCCGCCAGCAGTTTGGCACTGTCGCGCAGGATGGCGTCAGCCATGGCGCTGAGTGCCTGGTTTTTCTGGCGGGTGTCGGCCTTGGCAATCGCGCGGCTGGCTTTGCGCGCCGCCTGGCCGACGCGCTGCATGTAGTCCTTCACATTCATGGCAATGTCCTGATGCTGATCACTGTTCGGGTAGTGAGCCAGATTACCGCAAAACTGCCCGGCTCAGCCAGCGACAAGCAAGTGGATATTGTCAGACAGCGTGGCCGAACTAGGGCCTGTTAACACTATGTTTTCTGCGGCGCAGGCCCTAACCCACCATGGCGCAAGGATGGAAGTCCAGCGCCATGAAATCGTCGGCCACTTCCTGGCCGAATTCGAGGATGGTTTCGTCATCTTCGATGTAATGCCAGTTGAGCGTGACGTAGTTGCCGGCTACCGCTGCATCGTTGAACAGGCTGAACAGCTCCAGCAGTACCTTGGTGCTGGAGCTGTTGAAGTAGGCCAGCTGGATGTCCACGGTGATCTGGGTGGATTGCAGGCTGGGCAGGTAGTTTTGCACCGCCTGCATGATGGGGCCGAAAAAGGCTTGGGCGTTTTCCGGGTAGCTTTCTCCGCGCAGGCTGAGCTGGTGCTGGTCGAACTGGAAGTTCACTTCCGGCGTGGACGAAGTCGGGGCGATATACAGGTTTGACATGGCTCGGTGCTTTAAATGGTGGCTTTGAGATAGAAGGTGGTGAAGGGGCCGGATGCGCCGGCCTCATCGACAAAATCAAACTCGATGGGGTTGCTGGAGTCGCGGGCGACGGTGAGGAAACCCAGGCCGGCACCCTTGCTGCCGGCTTCGCCTTCGGCGCGCAGCTTTTCCTTGTACAGGGCCTTGATTTCGTCGTTGGTCATGGTGCGCAGCGGTTCCAGCTTGGCGCGGATGTGGCTGGCCCCGGTGGGGCTGATGGGGTTGGCGCACACCACGTAGTAGTGGCCGTCGGCTTCACCCACCCACAGCGAACCCATGCGGATTTCGTGGTCAGAGTCGTCGGTGGCGGTCAGGTGATCGGCCGAGTAATGCACCACGTTCTGCGCCATTTCCACGAACACGGAAAACAGCTTGCGGCGGGCGGTCTGGCTGGCGTCCAGGCTGGACAGGCGCAGGCGCAGCGAGTCGCCCATGGCGGTGACGATGCTTTGCGAGAAGTAGCCGGTGTAATAGAACACTACGTTTTCCTGGCGGGCCAGTTCCTTGAAGCGGTGGAAATCGGTCAGGCTCATGCGCGTGCTTTCTTAATGGGGTGGGGCTGGGTCAGAGCAGGTGTACGCCAAACAGGCTGACATCGTCGCGGCGGCTGTTGTCGCCCTGCCATTTGAGGAAGGCGTCGATCAGCTGTTTCTGCTGTTGTTGCATCGGCTTGTCAGCGTGCTTGAGGATGTTTTCTTTCAGGCGCTTTTTGCCAAAGCAGATGCGCTTGGGGCCGCCGATCTGGTCGATGATGCCGTCGGTGCTGATATACAGGCGGCTGCCCGGCGGCAGCTGCACGGCGTGGTTGTCCCACTGGTAGTCCAGCGGTGTGCCGACATAGCCCACGCCCTTTTTGTTGGCATCCAGGGTGTGGACTTCGTCCGCACCCGGCTCCAGTACGAACAGCGGCGTTTTGGCCGAGGCATAGGTGAGGGTGCGGCTGGCGTAGTCGAACCAGCAGAAGGCACCGTCCATGCCGTCGTCGGAGTTCAGCTCCGGGTGGTCGGCGAGGCCGGCCTCTTCCGGGGTGAGCTGGCCCAGCGACTGCTTGACCTGCTGGTTGATGGCGCGCAGTAGCGCAGCCGGGTTGTGCAGGTCGTGGCTGCTCAAAACCTGTTTCAGCGTGGAGGCCATGATCAGGGTCATGAAGGCCCCCGGCACGCCGTGGCCGGTGCAGTCGATGACGGCGACAAAGAAGCCGTCCGGCCGTTTGACAAAGTAGTAGTAGTCGCCACCGACGATGTCGCGCGGTGCCCACACCATGAAGTAATCATCCAGTGCACTGGCCATGTCGCGGCGCGAACTTTGCAGGAAGGACTGCTGGATCACGCTGGCGTAGTTGATGCTCTCCATCATCTGGCGGTGCTTCTCCGCCTGCTGGTCGGCCAGTGCCTGCATCAGCGACACGCCTAGCCCCATGCCGGCATAGGCATTGTCCAGATTGATGATGAAACCGTCCGACAGCACTTTCTTGTCCGCTTCCAGCGCCATGAAGGACAGCTCGGTAATCGGTGTCAGATAGTCGACGATCAGCGGGCTGGCATTCATGAAGGCGGTGCAGGGCTTGCGGCCAAAGATTTCGCGGTGGAAGGGCCGGGCCAGCGTGCTCATGAAGGTATTGCGGTTGATGATGCCGATGGCGCGTTGCTGCTCCACCACCGGGATATTGCTCAGCCCCTCGTCCTGGGTGAACAGTTCCAGCACGTGGTAGTTGTTGTCGTGGGGGCTGACGGTGGGTGGCGTTTGCAGCAGATGTCCCGCCATGGATTGCGAGCGAGCGGCGTGGGGTGTGCTGTCTAGCGGCATGATGTTCTCGGCGGAATTGACGTGGCCGCAGTCTAGTTTTGCCGGATGATGATTCAGTTACTGCCAGATGAACTTTGCTTTATTGCTAATTAAAACAAACGTTATTTATTAGTGTTTTTGATTATTGAATGAATATTGACTGGCAGATCTGTCGCCTGTTGTTTCGTGCCGACGGCAGTCCTGGCAGGCCTGCCCGAGATGGTGATGCTGCTTGACCCTGTGGCATAAAGGGCTTATTTTGCTTGTCTAGCAACCGCTTGGTTGATAAATAAAACAAAGATCTAGCTACCATCCTCGGGAGACTGCATGAGCGACTATCAAGAATTCCATCGCCGTTCCATCGAGCAGCCAGAAGCATTCTGGGGTGCCGAGGCCGCGCGCATTCACTGGCACAAGCCCTATACCCAGGTCCTGCAGTACGACAACCCACCCTTTCGCCAATGGTTTGCCGGTGGCGAGACCAATCTCTGTTACAACGCGGTAGACCGCCATCTGGCCGAGCGTGCCGAGCAGGCTGCGCTGATTTATGTGTCCAGTGAAACCGGTGCTGAAGAAAGCTACAGCTACCAGCAGCTGTACGAAGAAGTCAGCCGCTTTGCCGCCATCATGCAGGCGCAGGGTGTGGGCAAGGGTGACCGGGTATTGATTTACATGCCGATGATTCCGGAGGCCATCTTTGCCATGCTGGCCACGGTGCGGCTGGGTGCCATCCATTCGGTGGTGTTTGGCGGGTTTGCCTCGGCCAGCCTGGCCACCCGTATCGAAGATGCCGCGCCCAAGCTGCTGATCACCGCCGATGCCGGCATGCGTGGCGGAAAGGTGATTGCCTACAAGCCGCTGGTGGACGAAGCGATGGAGCTGGCTGGCTCTGCGGCAGCGGACAAGGTGATCCTGGTCAATCGCGGGCTGGCCGAAGCACCGATGATGAAGCCGGGACGCGATCTGGATTACGCCACCTTGCGCCAGCAGCATCTGGATGACCGTGCCGAGGTGGAGTGGGTGGAGTCCAATCATCCCAGCTACATCCTGTATACCTCGGGCACCACCGGCAAGCCCAAGGGCGTGCAGCGCGATACCGGTGGCTATGCCGTGGCGCTGGCCTCCACCATGGAATACATCTATGGCGGCAAGCCGGGCGAAACCTATTTTTCCACCTCGGATATCGGCTGGGTGGTGGGCCACTCCTACATCGTCTATGCCCCGCTGATCAGCGGCATGGCCACGCTGGTGTACGAAGGCTTGCCCATCCGTCCTGATCCGGGCATCTGGTGGCAACTGGTGGAGAAATACCGCGCTACGGTGATGTTCTCCGCCCCCACCGCCTTGCGCGTGCTGAAAAAGCAGGACCCGGAATGGCTGCACAAATATGATCTGTCCAGCCTGCGCGCCTTGTTCCTGGCCGGCGAGCCGCTGGACGAGCCGACGGCGGAGTGGATTTCCGGCGAGCTGAAGATTCCGGTGCTGGACAACTACTGGCAGACCGAAACCGGCTGGCCGATGCTGACCGTGTGCAATGGCGTGCAGCCGCTGCCCACCAAGCTGGGCAGCCCCGGCCTGCCGGTGTATGGCTATAACGTCAAGCTGCTGAACGAGACGACTGGCGAAGAAGTCGCGGTGGGCGAGAAGGGGGTGATTGCGGTGATTCCGCCCTTGCCGCCAGGCTGTATGAGCACGGTATGGCGGCAGGACGAACGCTTTGTGAATACCTATTTCAGCCTGTTCCAGGACCGCAAGGTGTATTCCTCGTTTGACTGGGGCGTGCGCGATGCCGATGGTTATTTCACCATACTGGGCCGCACCGACGACGTGATCAATGTGGCCGGCCACCGTCTGGGTACCCGTGAAATCGAAGAGGCCGTATCCGGCCATGCGGCGATTGCCGAAGTGGCGGTGGTGGGGGTGCATGACACGCTGAAGGGCCAGGTGCCGCAGGCGTTTGCCGTGCTGCGTGACCCGTCGGTGCTCAAGGATCCGGAAAAGAAGGCTGCGCTGGAAAAAGAAGTGATAGCCAAGGTGGCGTCGCAGCTGGGGGCAATTGCCAATCCGGCCCGGGTCTACTTCGTCAATCAGCTACCCAAGACCCGCTCCGGCAAGGTGCTGCGCCGTTCGATACAGGCGCTGGCCGAGGGGCGTGATCCGGGCGATCTGACCACGCTGGATGATCCGACCGGGCTGGAGCAGGTACGCGACGCGGTACAGTCTTGAACTGAAGGTGGGTGGACACAGCCGGCGCGGGTCAGTTGCCGGTGGTGGATTCAGCCGCATCCTGTGACGGGATGCGGCATTTTTACGTCTGCTTCACGCCCGGCTCAGCTGCGGAATACGCTGACGGCCGCGTTGAGCGCCTTGGCATGGCTGTTGAGCTGGTCGGAGGCGGCGGCCGAGGCTTCCACCGTGACCTGGTTGGACTCGGTCATGCTGGCAATCACCTCGATGCGCTGTGCCATGTCGCCCATGGCGCTTTGCTGCTCGTGCAGCGCCAGGCTGATGCCCTGGATGTGCTCGACGATCTGGTCGGTATTCTGGCGGATGCCGCTGATGGCCTCGCGCGCCTTGTGGGTCTGGTCCACGCCGTGGTTGGAGGCATCCACACTGCTTTGCATCACTCCGACCACCCCGGTCATGCCCTGGCGGATGGTTTCGATCTGCCCGGAAATCTCCACCGTGGCCACCCCCGTGCGTTCTGCCAGCTTGCGTACTTCATCGGCCACTACGGCAAAACCACGGCCCATTTCCCCGGCCCGCGCGGCCTCGATGGCGGCATTCAGCGCCAAGAGATTGGTCTGGTCGGCGATGTCGTGAATGGTGCGGGTGATGGAGGCAATGGCATCGGTCTGCTTGTTCAGGTCGTCGATGGCGCTGGCGGCGCTGCTGATGCGCTCGGCAATATGGCTGATGTCGTTGGCGGTGGCGTGAATCAGTTGCTCGCAATCGCTGACCATCTGCCCGGCACCCTGTGCCTCGCCGCCTACATCCTGGCTCTGGCTGCCCAGTTGCTGGATGCTTTGCAGCACTTCTTCCACCGACACACTCATCGAGCGGGTCGATTCGCTCTGTACCGTACTGGATTTCTGCAACTGGTGCGCCGCGCCGCTCATGCTGTCGGCGCTGCTGTCCAGTTCGCCGGACAGGTTGCGGATATTGCTGGTGATGTTGCGCAGCTGGCCTTGCATGTCGGCCAGGCTGTGCAGCAGGCTGCCTTCGCTGTCCGCCGGCAGTACGATGCGCTGCCCCAGATCGCCGCTGGCGATGCGGTTGGCCACTTCCATGGCCAGCGCCGGTTCGCCACCCAGTACGCCGAACACCCGGCGATACAGCAACACCCCGCCCAGGCTCACCACGATGACCAGCAGTGCCGCCAGACCCAGCGTCATATTGCGCAACTGGGCCGTGGTGTGGTTCATCGCGGCATAGGCTGTGCTGTCCTGCTGGTGGATGAGGGTATTCAGCGCCTCGACCTGCTTGGTCAGCTCTTCGGCACGTTCGTCAAAACCGCCACCCTTTTCCTTCATCAGTACATTGCCTGCTTCGCGGCCACCCTCGATATAGGCTTTGGCCATGCGCTTGCCCACGCTGTAGAACTGGTCTGCCGCTTGCTGCATGGCGCTCACCTTGCCGGCCAGCTCCGGGTCAAGCCGGCTGATGGTGGGCAGGTTTTTTTGCAGTGCCTGGTAATGTTCCTCGGCATCCTTGTAGCCATCGGCATCGCCGGTGGCGCTGACATCGGTCAGGAATTGCTGGATCTGCACCACGTGGTAGCGCACATCCGTCATGTTCTGCACCAGGGCGTTGGTGACGTCCTGTTCGTAATGGGCGGTTTCGTCGATGCGCTGCAGGCTGAACAGCGTGACCAGACCTAGCGTGAGCAGCAGCGCCACGACAATGGCAATGAAACCGACCAGGATGGGTTTGAGTTTTTGTGTTTTGCGCGACATGAGGGTGACTTGCTGTGAGTAAGGTGGCCAGGCCGGGATGGTGCCGTATGGGTGATGGGGATGGTCCAGACCGCTGGGGTGCGGATGCCCATGCCGGATGCTGCTGCAATGGCAACCCCGATACGGAAAGGGTTGATTTTGGCGGAAACCAAATTGTCTGACAATAAGAATTGTTTTTGTTTTGATGATTTCCATCAAATGCGAGTCTTATTTTCTGTAGTCGCTTGAAAAGCAAGTGTTCACCACACTGGATATGCCGGTTTGCATGCCTGAAGGCCTGGCGGGCATCGCATAGCACAGACGCGCCGAGGGCGGCTGGCACGAGTATCAGTCTGGCGGTGGTGGAGGACGGTTAACCATACCCCGCAAAGCACCCGGACCAAGGCGCACTGACGCCGACTGTGCAAATAGTGCGGCGACGGCGGCGCAAGGCCGGAGCGGGGTATTGGCTGCGGCTGTTAGCGCAACAGATCGGTATCGTGACCCTTGTTCAGCGATGCCTTCAGCCGGCGCATGCTGAACCACACGGTCAGTGCCACCAGCGGAATGGCCAGGCCGGTCAGCAGCTCCACATTCAGATGCAGGCCTGCGGCTTCCACTGCCGCCAGCAGGTGGTGCAAGAGGCTCACCATATAGTAGGTCAGCACGCCAACCGACAAGCCTTCCACGGTTTCCTGCAGCCGCAGCTGCAAGGCGGCCCGGCGATCCATGCTGGCCAGCAAGGCGCGGTTCTGTTCTTCGTGCAGCACTTCTACCCGGGTGCGCAGCAGGGCGGTGGTGCGTTGCAGGCGGGTGGTGATGCGGTCCTGGCGGCGCGCCACGGTTTCGCAGGTATTCATCGCCGGGGACAGCCGGCGTTCCATGAACTCGCGGAAGGGCTGCATGCCGGAGATGCGCTGTTCACGCAATTCGCTGATGCGCGCTTCCACCAGCCGGTAATAGGCGTGGGCGGCGGAGAAGCGGTACTGGCTTTCCGCGATCAGCTGTTCCACCCGCGTGGCCAGTGCGGTCAGTTGCGACAGCAACTGTGCATCCGAGCCATTGCCCTCGGTGGCCGCCATGCGTTCGGTGATGGCGCGTAGCTCAATGCCCAGATTGTCCAGATCGCGCATCTGCTTCTTGGCAATGGGTAGTGCCAGCAGGGTCAGCATGCGATAGGTTTCCAGTTCGAACAGGCGCTGCAGCATGCGGCCGGACTGGCTGGCACCCATGGCGCGGTCCACCACCACATAACGCGAGAAGCCTTCGGCCAGCCGGGCATCCGGATGCAGGCGCAAGTCGGTATACGCCGCGCCATTGCCATCGCCTATCTCCGCACCGATCAGCTCGCGGCCGCCAAACCAGCGGCTCGCCATCTCGGCCAGTTCGGTTTCGCGCTCGGAAGGCAGCAGCACGCCGTGCAGCGCCACCAGCACCACGCCGGGCAGGTCGCGTAGCCAGGCGGCGGGAATGCGGTCGAGCGCGGTGCGCTCAAAGGGGTCGGCACAGTCGCCACCAACAATAAAGGTGTAGCGGGCAAATTCGGTATGCAGCGACCAGCGTACTGTCAGGTCGCCGGCGCTGGCCGAGTAATACGCCTGCTCCGCCAGCGGCGCGGGCAGGCCGATGCGCTCGGCCAGGTCGGCCAGTGCCGCCCGCTGTGGTGCATCGTCGAAATCGTAATACAGGCTGAGCGAGGTCAGCCTTGCCGGGGAGGGAATGGCGGCATAAGGCCGCGCATGGGCTTCCTCGTTCAGTTCACGGCGCAGGTGGTGCGGAGTGAGAGTGGTCATCGGTGGGTCCTGAAAGGTAAACGGTTTCAGTGCTGAGGAGCCGGCACACTCATCAGGACTCAAACCGCTCGAGCGCAACAGCATACCCGATACGCCATTGGCCACACCATGCAATTACCGAGCCAGCCAGACGACAGCTTGCTGAACACCATTCAGCTGTGGCAAGCGGTCTACCTTGCTGTCAGCAGTGGGTGGGTGGGCGTGCCCGCAGTGGAAAGTCGCTTGCCGGACCGGCTGGCAAAATCACCGCTCCGATGTTGCGCCTGCTTGCCGAATTGATTGGTACGGTCTTTATCGATGCGTCTCGTCCCGGCTCTCTCCGAGGCTTTGTTGGCTGCCGCTGGCACAGTGCGATTAATAGTCTTTTTTGATATAAATGTATCTCACAATATTATTAATGGGAATAAAGAGGCTGGGTTAGCATGATGTCAGTTCAATCTTCCCGGAGTCCATCATGAAATTGCGCGCTTTGTTCGGCCTGGTGGCCGCGGTGCTGTCCGCCCATGTGCTGGCAGATGCCACGTTGCTGAATGTTTCTTACGACGTGATGCGCGATTTCTACAAGGACTACAACCCGGCCTTCCAGAAAGCCTACAAGGCCAAAACCGGCGAAACCATCAGCATCCAGCAGTCGCATGGCGGCTCCAGCAAGCAGGCGCTGTCAGTGGCCAATGGCCTGGCGGCAGACGTGATCACCATGAACCAGGCGTCCGACATCGACCTGCTGGCCACCCGTGGCCTGATTCCGGCCAACTGGGCCAGCCGCCTGCCCAATGCCTCGGTGCCGTTTACCTCGACCACGGTGTTCCTGGTGCGCAAGGGCAACCCGCACAAGGTACGCGACTGGAATGACCTGGCCAAGCCAGGTGTGCAGGTGATCATCCCCAATCCGAAAACCTCGGGCAACGGCCGCTACACCTATCTGGCCGCCTGGGGTTCCGGCCTGAAACAGCCGGGTGGCAGCGAAGCCAAGGCGCGTGCGCTGGTGGCGGGCATCTTCAAGAACGTACCGGTGCTGGATGGCGGTGGCCGTGCTGCCACCACCACCTTCATGCAGCGCCAGATCGGCGATGTGCTGGTGACTTTTGAAAACGAAGCCGAGCTGATCGCCCGCGAGTTTGGCCGTGGCAGCTTTGAAATCGTCTATCCGCCGCTGTCGGTGCTGGCGGAAAACCCGGTGGCCATTGTCGACAAGGTGGTGGACAAGAAAGGCACACGCAAACAGGCCGAGGATTATCTGCGCTTCCTGTGGAGTGCCGAAGGCCAGACCATTGCCGCACAAAACTACCTGCGTCCGCAGGACAAGGCCGTGGCGCAGAAATTCGATGCCCAGTTCCCCTATGTGAAGACCTTCACCGTGCAGAGCGTGTTCGGCTCGTGGGCGGCGGTCAATCAGAAGCACTTCGCCGATGGCGGCGTGTTCGACCAGATCTATAGCAAGCATTAAGCGGAGAGCACGTGAGCAATATCCTGAATCTGCGCCATAGCGTGCTGCCCGGTTTCCGGCTCAGCTTTGGCATCACCCTGTTCTGGCTGGCGCTGATCGTGCTGTTGCCGTTTGCTGCGCTGGTGTATTCCACGGTGGGCATGGGCTGGCACGGTTTCCTGGCAGCGGTGGGTAGCGAGCGCGTCATGGCCTCCATCCGGCTGTCCTTCGCCACTGCCGGCCTGTCGGCTCTGATCAATCTGGTGTTCGGCTTTCTGGTGGCCTGGGTGCTGGTGCGTTATCCCTTCCCGGGCAAACGGCTGGTGGATGCGCTGGTGGATCTGCCCTTTGCCCTGCCCACGGCGGTGGCCGGCATCGCGCTGACCACGCTGTATGCACCCAATGGCTGGATTGGCCAGTTTCTGGCGCCGCTGGGCCTCAAGGTGGCGTTCACGCCGCTGGGCATCATCGTGGCGCTCACCTTTATCGGTCTGCCCTTTGTGGTGCGTACCGTACAGCCGGTGCTGGAAGACCTGGAAAAAGAGCTGGAAGAAGCCGCCACCTGCCTGGGTGCCAGCCGCTGGGACATTTTCCGCCGGGTGATCTTTCCGGCCACGCTGCCTTCGCTGATTACCGGCGGCACCATGGCCTTCGCCCGTGCCACCGGCGAATACGGCTCGGTCATCTTCATTGCCGGCAATATTCCGCTGGTGTCGGAAATCGCCCCGCTGATCATCGTCTCCAAGCTGGATCAGTTCGACCAGCAGGGTGCCACGGCGGTGGCGCTGGTGATGCTGGGCATTTCCTTTGTCTTCCTGTTGTTGATCAACCTGATCCAGTGGTGGGCTGCACGCCGCCACGGGGCCGGGCGCTAAGCGGAGCGCTGCATGGCTAATCTGACTACCGAAAGCCGCCCGGTGCGTTATGCGCTGACTGCCGTGGCGCTGGTGTTTTTGTTCCTGTTTCTGTTGCTGCCGCTGATCGGGGTGTTCTGGGAAGCGCTGCACAAGGGCTGGCAGCTGTACCTGACCGCGCTGGTGGAGCCGGAAGCCTGGTCGGCCATCAAGCTGACGCTGATTTCCGCCGCCATCGCCGTACCGCTCAACCTGGTGTTTGGCGTGTCCGCCGCCTGGGCGATTGCCCGTTTTGATTTTCGCGGCAAAAGCCTGCTCACCACCTTGATCGACCTGCCCTTCGCGGTGTCGCCGGTAGTGGCCGGGCTGATGTTCATCCTGCTGTTCGGCGCCAATACCGCCGTTGGCGGCTGGTTGCAAGACCACGGCCTGCAGGTGATCTTTGCCGTGCCGGGCATCGTGCTGGCCACGGTATTCGTCACCTTCCCCTTTGTCGCCCGCGAGCTGATTCCGCTGATGCAGTCGCAAGGTGCGGATGAAGAACAAGCGGCTATCGTGCTGGGGGCCAGCGGCTGGCAGACCTTCCGCAAGGTGACGCTGCCCAATATCAAATGGGGCCTGCTGTACGGGGTGATCCTGACCAATGCCCGTGCCATGGGTGAATTTGGCGCGGTCAGCGTGGTGTCCGGCCATATCCGTGGCGAAACCAACACCATCCCGCTGCATGTGGAGATTTTGTACAACGAGTACAACTTTGTCGGCGCTTTTGCCTGCGCCTCGCTGCTGGCCTTGCTGGCGCTGGTGACCCTGCTGGTCAAATCGCTGGTGGAGTGGCATCTGCATCGTCAGCAATACGCCTCTACCCTGCGTACCGCCGAAGCCCGTCTGCAAGCCGCGCAACCGTAAACGATCTGGTGGACCGCTGCCGTTGGCGGCGGTCGGAGAACAAGCATGAGCATCGAAATCCGCAATATCCGCAAGCAGTTTGGCCAATTCACCGCGCTGGACAATGTCAGTCTCGATATCGCTTCCGGCGAGCTGCTGGCCTTGCTGGGGCCATCCGGCTGCGGCAAGACCACCTTGCTGCGCATCATTGCCGGTCTGGAAAAACCGGACGCCGGCCAGGTGCTGTTCGGCGGTGCCGACGCCACCCACACCCATGTGGCCGAGCGCCAGGTAGGCTTTGTGTTCCAGCACTATGCGCTGTTCCGTCACATGACGGTGTTCGACAACGTGGCCTTTGGCCTGTCGGTGAAGCCGCGCCGTGAACGCCCCTCGGCCGAAGAGATTCGCGAACGGGTGATGAAGCTGCTGAAAATGGTACAGCTGGACTGGCTGGCCGATGCCTATCCCGGCCAGCTCTCCGGTGGCCAGCGCCAGCGTATCGCCCTGGCCCGTTCGCTGGCGGTGGAACCCAAGGTGCTGCTGCTGGATGAGCCCTTCGGCGCGCTGGATGCCAAGGTGCGCAAGGACTTGCGCCGCTGGCTGCGCGAGCTGCACAACGATATGCACATCACCAGCGTGTTCGTGACCCACGATCAGGAAGAGGCGCTGGAAGTGTCCGACCGCGTGGTGGTGATGGATCACGGCCATATCGAGCAGGTGGGCCGTCCGGATGATATCTACGAACATCCGGCCACACCGTTTGTCACCCAGTTCCTCGGCGATGTGAACCTGTTCCATGGCCGCGTGGATGCTGGCCAGCTCACCATCGGCAATTACGAACAGGCGCTGAGCCAGCATCAGGATGCCAGCGGCGATGCCGCGGTGGCCTATGTGCGGCCGCATGATCTGGACCTGTCGCAACAGCCGGAAGGTGCGCTGGCGCAAGGCCGGGTCGAGCATATCCATGCCGTGGGCCCGGTGGTGCGGGTCGAACTGCAACAGGCCGATGGCCAGACCATCGAGGCGGCGGTCAGCAAGGAGCGCTTCCGTGCGCTGGGCATCGTGCCGGGCGACACCGTCTATGTCACCCCGCGCAAGCTGGCGGTCTTCCTGAAAGATGCCGCCGGGCAGCAGGATTATGTGATCTGAGCGCCAAGCCAGCCCAAGACAAAAGCCGCCCGTGGGCGGCTTTTGCCATTAGTGCCTGCGAACACGCTGCGTGTGGCACAGGCTCTGGTTGGTAGTCAGACAAACAGCTTGCTGAACACCCAGTACAGGCTGGCCGACAGCACAATGGCGACTGGCAGGGTCAGTACCCAGGCCATCAGCAGATTGCGGATGGTATCGATTTGCAGGCCGGAGCGGTTGGCTGCCATGGTGCCGGCCACGCCGGAAGACAGCACATGGGTGGTGGAAACCGGCAGGCCGAAGGCGTCGGCAGCGCCAATGGTGGTCATGGCCACCAGCTCGGCTGAAGCACCCTGGGCATAGGTCAGATGGGTTTTGCCTATCTTCTCGCCCACGGTCACCACGATACGGCGCCAGCCCACCATGGTGCCCAGCCCCAGCGCAATGGCGACAGTCACTTTCACCCAGGTAGGGATGAATTTGGTGGAGGCATCCAGCTCGCCCTTGAAGGTTTTCAAATTGGCCAGCGTGGCCTGATCCAGATGCGCCTCCTTGCTCTGCTGCAACAGGCGGATGGATTCGGAAGCCAGATACATGTCATTACGCACATTGCCGACCGATTCTTCCGGTACGGCAGCCAGGCTGCCATGCGCTTCGATCTGCTGGCCGATCTGGCCGGTTACTGCGGCCAGCGCCGGCACCACATCGGGCTGCCAGTGCTGGCTGCGGATATAACGGGTGAGCACGGCACGCGGCTGTTGCGGGGCAGCAGCCGGTACGGCGCGTTGTAGCGACTGCTGGGTGGCCTGGGCCACCAGTACGAACTTGCCCATTTCGCTGGCAGGCAAGGCGCGGTTCAGGCCATAGGACAGCGGCACGGTGCCGACCAGAATCAGCATGATCAGGCCCATGCCTTTCTGGCCGTCGTTGGAACCGTGGGCAAACGACACCCCGGAACAGGTGAGTACCAGCAGGCTGCGAATCCACCACGGCGGTGCTTCTTTGTTCTTGGGGGCTTCAAACAGCTGCGGCTGTCTGACCAGACGCTTGAGCAGCACCAGCAGCAGGGCGGCGCAGAAAAATCCCACCAGCGGCGACAGCAGCAGCGAATAGCCCACCTTGCTTACCTGGGTCCAGTCCACGCCGCTGGTGCCGTCGCGGCCATGCATCAGCGCATTGGCAATGCCCACACCGATGATGGAGCCGATCAGCGTATGCGAGGAGGAGGCGGGCAAGCCCAGCCACCAGGTGCCCAGATTCCACAGGATGGCGGCAATCAGCAGGGCAAACACCATGGCGAAGCCGGCGCTGGAGCCTACCTGCAGAATCAGTTCTACCGGCAGCAGCGAAATGATGCCAAAGGCCACCGCGCCGCTGGAGGTGAGTACGCCGAGGAAATTGAACAGGCCAGACCACACCACGGCCACATGCGGCGGCAGGGAGTGGGTGTAAATCACGGTAGCCACGGCATTGGCCGTGTCATGGAAGCCATTGACGAACTCGAAACCCAGGGCAATCAGCAGCGCCAGAATCAGCAGCAGGATGGAAATCCAGCTGCCATGGCGGGCGATGGTGTCATTGACATCGTGAAACAGGTTGAGTCCGGCAAACAGCAAGCCACCGATCAGCAAGGCAACGAACAATAATACGGTGCTGCTGTTGGTGGGGCGGTGCACTGCCGTTGCGGCGGTGCTGCGACTGAGCGCCACCTCGGAAGACTGGTCCATGAAAGCTCCTTGAAAATATTCAAGAAGCATTAATACGCGTACCAGATTGCAAGGTAGTGACAGTAAGCTGTTGTTGATTGATTTAAAACAAAATTTAACATGCGGCCCACGCCGCTGGCTGTCCGCCTATGCGCTGATGGGGTGCGGCTAGCGTATGTTCAGCGCCGGC
Organism: Aquitalea sp. FJL05; assembly: GCF_003852595.1. Lineage (NCBI taxonomy): Bacteria > Pseudomonadati > Pseudomonadota > Betaproteobacteria > Neisseriales > Chromobacteriaceae > Aquitalea > Aquitalea sp. FJL05. Next base: position 104,840 of record NZ_QAJS01000018.1, on the reverse strand, counting down.
GGTGGTGGGCGATCAGCCGTGCCAGCGCTGCGCTTACCAGCGGATTGCTGACCTGCTGTGCGCCGGCTTCGATCTCTTCCAGCGCCTGCTGGCTGATGCCGATGCGCTTGGGCGGCGGCGGCGGCGGATTCAGATGAATGTCCACCTTGATGCGGATCTTGCTGGCGCTATAGCCGCGCGACTCCAGCGGCAGCAACAGGCTGTTGCCCATCATGCGTAGCCGGGCGGCCACGATGCCGTTATGGGCAAACACCACCAGCTCGCCATCGCGAATGCGCACGGCACGGCAGGCCTCGGCCAGCTGCGGCGGCAACTGGCTGCGAAAAGCCTGGTCCAGCGCCATCAGCGCATTGGCTTCGCGCGTCAGCTGCGACAGCGTGCTGTCGGTGCGGGCGATATCCTGAAACTGGCGTTCCGACATGGTGGCTCTGACTGGGATGAATCGGCCATTGTAGCCGATTAACTTCCTCCCCAGCACAAGCCTTGCCCATCATTGATAAGACAGGGTAAAGGTGGCCGCGGCGGAAAACACGCCGGGCGTGATCGTGCCGATGCGTATATACGACGCACTGAAGGGAATGCTTTGCAATCCAGAGACATTGTCCAGATAAATCTGGTTGATGTTGCCGGGGGTGGGGGTGTCCGGGCCGAAGCCGACGACATCGCCGTTGTAACGCAGCTCTACGCCCAAACCCTGAGCGCTTGAGTTGGCGTCCGGGAAGAGAATGCGCCCGGTCTGGCCGATATCACTTTTGTCGGTAAACGTGATGTAGAGCTGGGTAGGCGTCGAGCAGTTGACGCTGATATTGAATGGCGTGCTGCCGTACACGCTGTTGATTGTGGGCAGACTGGATTGTGTGCCGATGTCCGGCAGAGTGACGGGATTGGGGCTGATGCTGACTACATTGCAGGTGTTGGCTGTCACCTTGAAGCTATTGGTGAGTAGCGGTATTTCTACCGGAATGGCGACACCGTCGTTCACCACAATGCCGTAGATCATGCCACTGAGATCAACCGTGCCGCTCTCGGCCACGTTGGCTGTCTTGTAGAAAGTGAAGTAAAAAGCACCTTGCCAGGGCATGTTGTAACCGCTGCCCATGTTGACGCAGACATAGTATTTTTGCTTGTCCGGAGCGCTGGGGTCATCTTTCGAATAAGAGCCACAGCCCGGATATTGCGTTGCCAGACCTACCGCATAGCCAATGCCGGCTACATTGGTGGCATAGATTCGCATGCCGTTGAAACTGGTGAGATAGGGGCTCTTGGTTCTCAGGCCAAACATCGACTGGCTGACGTAGCTGCAGCTGAACTGCAGGGCATTGGTGCTCTGGACGAAATACGGTGGATAACTGGTACCGATGCGCATGTCCCGGTTGGTACTGAGGTCGGGAAATGTGATTACGCTGCTTTGTTTTGCGGTGCAGCCACTGGCCGCCCATATGGCAGGACTGTTCAGCTGTAGCAATGCTGCGATGATGGCAAGTAGGCGCAATAGTGAATAACACATGGCAGTGTTCCTTGTCAGGTATGAATTCACCTAGCATTGCGCAAATATCCCCCTGGATTGCTGTGAAAATGATATAAAAGATAATGATAATTCCGCAGTTGTTAGGGAAATATCCTATTTAAATCTTTGCTGTATATTAATGCGCTATTTGTTAGCGATTGCTTATCTTTGTGCCGCAGTGAGGGCGTTGTGATGAGTAAGGCGATTTCCGCATTTATTGATAAGAAAAAGTAAAGGTGGCTGTCGTTGATACGGTGCCTGGTGATATGGCCCCAGTGCGAATGTAAGAGGCTGAAAATGGAAAGCTTTGTTGCCCGGAGAAGGTGTTCAGGAAAAATTGATTGGTATTGCCACTATTTTCAGAGTCTGGCCCGTAGTAAATGATATTGCTGTTGTAGCTCAGCTGTGTACCAACACCGCTGGATGTGGAGCTATTGTCTGGTGTCAAGATATTGCCAACCTGGCCTAAATTGTTTTTGTCAGTAAAGGTAATATATAAATTGGTAGTATTCGGGCAGCTGGTATTGATATTAAAAGTAGTGTTGCCCGCGGTGCTGTTTAGAAAGGGCAGCTGACCCGCACTAATAGTGGGCAGATTGACGGGGTTGGGAGAAACGGAGCTGGTGCAGCTGCTATTTATCACATTGGACGGGGTGGTGATTAATGGTAGCTTGCCATAGGTGGTGCCAGGGCCAGGCAAGAAATAAGCGGCTGAATAGATTTGATTGCTCAGATCCAGTGTGCCACTGCCAACCGGGTTGGATATTTTATAAAACTGTAGATAGAAAGTGGCGGAATAATTCGATACGAGCGAGGAGCTGCAGGAATAAAAATTGTTCGGCTCATAAGGCTGGTTAGGGTAATTGCTATCAGTGTCGCCAATCCAGCTGGGCGGAGTGTGGAAATTACACGAAAAAGTGCTTGAGCCAGCGGATAAAGAGCCATCAACGCCAAGGGCGTAGCCAATGCCCGGGATATTGCTACTAAACACGCGGCGGCCATCGATGGTGGTGACGTAGCTGCCGGTGGTGTAGATACCGTACACATGGGCATTGCCAGCGGGCAGACTGGTGCAATCAAACTGCCTGATCTTGGCCGACATCACCTGGCTACCAATTGGGCTGTTAATCGGCAGGGCATTCAGGTTTTGATTGAATGAGGGTAGCGTAATACTGTTTGATCCTGCGACCGTGCAGGTGGCGTAGGTGTTGGCTGAAAGCAGTAGGGTAATGAGCGGCAGGAAAACAAGCGCAAATATTTTATATATGTGACCGTGGGTTGATCTTGACATTTTAAAATTACCATTACAAGTGTTGATGATAATTTCAAAAATATAAGTTTTTGATGCGGCTTTGCAGTAGGCGTTTTCTTAAAGATGGCTGCGATTCCGTACGCATGTATCGTAATGACGGTGTTCTGCGTCCCATAGATAAAGGCCGACCTGTTGCCAGGCCGGCCTTGCCATTATTGTGCTGCGTCGTCGCGGCAGCGCTTTACTGTGCGCCTTCCACGTCTTCCATGCTGAAGGTTTCAGTGTGGTCGTTGTAGGAGAAAATTTCCGCGTAACGGCCCCAGCTGATCACCGTATCCAGTGTTTCCTCGGCGGCGCTGTCGCTGAGCGAGTCTTCCAGTTCCTGCTCGAAACGCAGGCGCGGCGCACGCTGGCCGGGGCGTTCCTGCAGCACGCGGCGGATGCGTGCCGCCAGCGGGATGTGGCGCAGCAGGTGCTCGGCAAACATCACCTTGCGTTCCTGCGTGCCGTAGTCGGCAAACAGTTTGCCGGCAGCGGTCAGCTCGATATCGCCATCACGCAGTTCGACAAAGCCCAGATGTTCCAGCGTTTCCGTTACCGGGAACAGGTCATCCACCTCCAGCAGCAGCTTGCTGCCGATTTCCGGCAAGTCGGCGCGGCCGTTGTACGGTGCGGCGGCCAGCGCCTCCATCAGGCCGGCCATCAGGTTGGTGGACACTTCGGTCAGCGGGCTGCCGATTTCCAGTTGTACCTTGTGCAGGGTGTCGGCGCTGCGGCGCTGGGTCATCAGCGCATAGATGTCGTCCACCATCTTGCGGAAAACCGGGTCCAGCCGGTTGCGCGGATGGGCGAACGGTACCTTGATCTCGGCCACCACGCGGCCGGGGTTGGACGACAGCACCATGATGCGGTCGCACATGAACACCGCTTCTTCGATGTTATGGGTGACGATCAGGATGGACTTGATCGGCAGCTGCTTCTGGTTCCACAGGTCGAGCAGGTCGGTACGCAGGGTTTCCGCGGTCAGCACGTCCAGCGCGGAGAAGGGCTCGTCCATCAGCAGCAGGGTGGGGTTGACCACCAGGCCGCGGGCGAAACCCACGCGCTGGCGCATGCCGCCGGACAGTTCGCGCGGATAGGCGTTTTCAAAGCCGTCCAGGCCGATCAGGTCGATGGCGGCCAAGGCGCGGCGGCGGCGCTCTTTCGGCTCCACGCCCAGCGCTTCCAGCCCGGCTTCCACGTTTTGCAGTACGGTCAGCCAGGGGAACAGGGCGAAGGTCTGGAACACCATGGCCACGCCTTCGGCCGGGCCATTCAGCGGCTGACCACAGTAGTTCACCTCACCGGCGCTGGCCTGGATCAGGCCGGCAATGATGCGCAGTAGGGTGGATTTGCCCGAGCCGGAGCGGCCCAACAGGCCGACGATTTCACCTTCGTGCAGGGTGAGATTGACATCGTCCAGCACCTGGATGTCTTCCTCACCGCCCTTGTGATAGCCCTTGTCGACATGCTTGAGGGAGAAGATTTCCTGTCTCAGGGTTACGGTTTCTTGTGGCATGAGTTTCCCCCTTTTAGTTGAGACGGAGTTTGTTTTCGGCAATGGCGTACAGCGGACGCCACAGCAAACGGTTGAACAGCACGACAAACAGCGACATCACGCAGATGCCCAGCAGAATCTTGGGAAAGTCACCGGCTGCGGTCATCTGGGCGATATAGGCACCCAGGCCGTGTGCCGCCAGTTTGTCATCCCCCCACGACACCATTTCCGACACGATGCTGGCATTCCAGGCTCCACCGGACGCGGTGATGGCACCGGTGATGTAGTAAGGGAAAATGCCCGGCAGCATGACCTGCTTCCACCATTGCCAGCCCTTGATGTGGAAGTTGGCCGCGGCCTCGCGAAAATCATTGGGGAAGGCGCTGGCACCGGCCACCACGTTGAACAGGATGTACCACTGCGTGCCCAGCACGATCAGCGGCGACAGCCAGATGTCCGGGTTCAGCTTGAAGTGCACGATGAACACCACGAATACCGGAAACAGCAGATTGGCCGGAAAGGCCGCCAGGAACTGCGCCACCGGCTGGATCATCTCGGCCAGGCGTGGTCGCAGGCCGATCAGCACGCCTAGCGGCACCCAGACGATGGAGGCCAGCGCAATCAGCAGGGTGACACGGATCAGGGTGATGAAGCCCAGGCCGATGACCTTGAAGGTTTCGCCCAGCCCCACTTCACTGCTGATGAAGCTGTACAGCCGCCAGCATACATAGGCTACCAGCACGGTCATGAGCCCACCCCACACGATATCCAGCCCGCGCGTGACGCTGGAGTGGGGTTCGCTGTGAATGGCACGCGGCAGGGTAATGTTCAGCCGCATGCGTGCCAGTTTTTTCAGCAGTTTGCCAAAGGGGCGCAGCAGTTGCTGGATGATGCGGGTGCGCTGGATCAGGTTCAGCACCCATGATTCCGGCGCGGCCTGCGACATGGTGTCTTCCAGGCGGAACTTGTCGGCCCAGGCGACCAGCGGACGGAACAGGAACTGGTCATAAATGACGATGACCACGGTCATGGTGAGGATGACCCAGCCCACGGCTGTCAGGTCCTTGTGGCTGATGGCCATGGCCAGATAGGAACCCACACCGGGCAGGGTGACGGTCTTGTCGCCCACGGTGATCGCCTCGGAAGCCACCACGAAGAACCAGCCGCCGGACATGGACATCATCATGTTCCAGATCATGCCCGGCATGGAGAAGGGCACTTCCAGTTTCCAGAATTTCTGCCAGCCGGACAGGTGCAGGTTTTGCGACACTTCTTTCAGATCGTTGGGCACGGTGCGCAAGGACTGATAAAAGCTGAAGGTCATATTCCATGCCTGCGAGGTGAAAATCGCAAAAATGGCCGCGAATTCAGCCCCCAGCACCCGGCCGGGGAATAGCGCCAGGAAAAAGGTCACGGTGAACGAGATGTAACCCAGCACCGGCACCGATTGCAGGATGTCCAGAATGGGTACCAGCAACTGACCGGCACGGCGGCTCTTGGCCGCCAGCGTACCGTACACCAGTGTGAACACGATGGAGGCGATCATGGCCGCCAGCATGCGCAGCGTGGTGCGCAGTGCGTACTCGGGCAGATTGGCCGCGTCCAGCGAAATGGGCTCGGTCTGCAAGGCACTGATTGGCGCCCAGGTGCCCTGGATGCCGGTGGTGGCGAACAGCAGAAAACCCAGGATCAGGGGGAAGGCGATCAGGTCCCAGCGATTGGGAAGCAGCCGTTTGGCTGTGGCGGGAATAAATGGACGGATAACGGTAGTCATCAGGCCTCTCCGATTGGTGTGGTTAACCTGGCGGAACAGTGCAGGCCCTGTTCCGCTTCTTCATCAGATGAGCACCATCTTTTGTCAGGACACGGCTGGCCGTGGGCAAACATAAAACTGGCTCTGCAAACGCGCACGAATAATAGCAAGGCGAACATAAAATTTTGATGAAAATTGACATTTTTTTGTATGGATTATGTAACGACACAATTCTGTCGAAAAATACTGTCCTGTGCAGTTTTCCTCAACCTTTATATTGGCTTGGGACATTTTCAGAATCGGCCGCTGCCAGCCCGGCAGGAGCCAGGGCCGAATCATGCCCCGCAGCCTGCCATACCACCGCGCCCGCCGCGACAAGTTTGACCAAGCAGGCTTGATTCAGCGCAAGCTCGCCCCCATAAACTTGTGCACGGGATGTGCTACACTTTCGCCTATTTTGTTTTGTCGGCCCGTCTGGGCCTCTGGATTGGAATACATGATTTCCTCGCTACTCAAGAAAGTATTTGGCAGCCGCAATGACCGCCTGCTGAAGCAGTATCGTCAGGAAGTGGCGCGCATCAATGCCCTGGAAGAAGGCATGAAAGCGCTGTCCGACGAGGCTTTGGCGGGAAAGACCGCCGAGTTCAAAAAGCGCGTCGTGGACGGCGCCTCGCTGGACAGTATCCTGCCGGAGGCATTTGCCGTCTGCCGCGAAGCTTCGCGCCGCGTGCTGGGCATGCGCCACTTCGATGTGCAGCTGATCGGCGGCATGGTGCTGCATAACGGCAAGATTGCCGAAATGCGTACCGGCGAGGGCAAGACCCTGGTCGGCACCCTGCCGGTCTACCTGAACGCACTCACCGGCAACGGCGTGCATGTGATTACCGTCAACGACTACCTGGCCAGCCGCGACGCCGGCATCATGGGCCGGCTGTACAACTTCCTCGGCCTGACCGTGGGGGTGAACCTGTCGCAGATGGCACATGACGACAAGCAGGCGGCCTACGGCTGCGACATCACCTACGGCACCAATAACGAATTCGGTTTCGACTACCTGCGCGACAACATGGTGTTCACCACCGGTGAAAAGGTGCAGCGCAAGCTGGCCTTTGCCGTGGTCGACGAAGTGGACTCCATCCTGATCGACGAAGCGCGTACCCCGCTGATCATCTCCGGCCCGGCCGAAGACAATATCGACATGTACCAGCGCATGAACGCGGTACCGCCGCTGCTCAAGCGTCAGGAAACCGAAGAGGGCGAGGGCGACTACTGGGTGGATGAAAAGGCCCACAGTGTGCTGCTGTCCGAGGCCGGCCACGAGCATTGCGAAGAAATCCTGGTCGAGCTGGGCATGCTCAAAGAAGGCGACAGCCTGTACTCGGCCACCAACATCACCCTGATGCACCACCTGATGGCCGCCCTGCGCGCCCATTCGCTCTTCCATCTGGACCAGCACTATGTGGTGCAGGACGACGAAGTGGTGATCGTGGACGAATTCACTGGCCGCCTGATGGCCGGTCGCCGCTGGTCCGAAGGCCTGCACCAGGCTGTTGAAGCCAAGGAAGGCGTGGAGATCAACCGCGAAAACCAGACCCTGGCCTCCATCACCTTCCAGAACTACTTCCGCCTGTACGGCAAGCTGTCCGGCATGACCGGCACCGCCGACACCGAAGCCTACGAATTCCAGAGCATCTACGGCTTGGAAACCGTGGTGATCCCGACGAACCGCCCGATGGTGCGTATCGATTCGCAGGACAAGGTGTATCGCTCTGCGCGTGAAAAATACGAAGCCATCCTGGCCGACATCAAGGATTGCCACGAGCGCGGACAGCCGGTGCTGGTGGGTACGACCAGCATCGAAAACTCCGAGCTGATTGCCGATCTGCTGCAAAAAGCCAAGCTGCCGCATAACGTGCTGAACGCCAAGGAACATGCGCGTGAAGCCGATATCGTGGTGCAGGCCGGCCGCCCCGGCGTGATTACCGTGGCCACCAATATGGCCGGCCGTGGTACCGACATCGTGCTGGGTGGTAATCCGGAACCGGAAATCAAGGCCGTCGAGAAGGATGACAGCCTGAGCGATGCCGACCAGCAAAGCCGCGTCGAAGCCATCCGCTCCGAATGGAAGCTGCGCCACGACGCCGTACTGGCGGCCGGTGGCCTGCACATCATCGGCACCGAGCGCCATGAATCGCGCCGTATCGACAACCAGCTGCGTGGCCGTTCCGGCCGTCAGGGCGACCCGGGCTCCTCCCGCTTCTACCTGAGCCTGGAAGACCCGCTGCTGCGCATTTTTGCCTCCGACCGCGTGGCGGCCATCATGGACCGTCTGAAAATGCCGGATGGCGAAGCCATCGAACACCCGTGGGTTTCCCGTTCCATCGAAAACGCCCAGCGCAAGGTGGAAGGCCGCAACTTCGACATCCGCAAGCAATTGCTGGAATACGATGACGTGGCCAACGACCAGCGCAAGGTGATTTACCAGCAACGCAATGACATTCTGCAGGACGAGGATGTCAGCGATGTGGTGGTCAATATGCGCGAAGGCGTGCTGTCTGATCTGGTCGATCTGCACCTGCCGCCGGAAACCATGGAAGAGCAGTGGGATCTGGTTGGTCTGGAAAAGACCCTGGAAGCCGAATTCCAGCTGGCCGCCCCGGTGGCCGAGTGGATCAAGGCCGAGTCCACGCTGGATATCCCGGACATCAAGCAGCGCATCATCACGCTGGCAGCCGAGGTGTATCAGGCCAAGGTCGAGCTGGCCGGCGAGCAGGTCATGCGCCAGTTCGAACGCAGCCTGGTGCTGCAGATGCTGGACACCCACTGGCGCGAACATCTGGCCGCCATGGATCACCTGCGTCAGGGTATTCATCTGCGCGGTTATGCGCAGAAGAACCCCAAGCAGGAATACAAGCGCGAAGCCTTCGAGCTGTTTGCCGACATGCTGGAACGCATCAAGCGCAGCGTGGTGAATGTGTTGATGACCGTGCAGATCCGTGGCCAGGAAGACGTGGACGCGGTCGAACCGCACCAGCTGGGCGAGTACGAGATGCAGCATGCCGAGCCGGGTTCCTCGCTGGGTGAGGACGATGGCGAGGAGAATCCGCTGTCACCGGAAGCCCTGTCCGAGCAAGGCCTGCGCGTGGGCCGCAATGACCCTTGTCCATGTGGCAGCGGTAAAAAGTACAAGCAGTGCCACGGCCGTCTGGCCTGAGTCTGACCACCGTCTGACCATGACCTGACGCACCAAACGCCCTGCCTTTTCGCAGGGCGTTTTGCGTAGGTGCAGCTACGTAGCCGGGCAGCTTTTGCGGTGCAGCAGATGGTCGGCCACCGGCCGCTCTGCTACCCTTGCAGCTAATAATCGATAACACTGGCAGCGACAACATCATGACCCCGAGCGATACCCGTATTTACCTGGCATCCGGCAGCCCGCGCCGGCGCGAGTTGCTGGAGCAACTGGGCGTACATCTGGAACGCATCCACGCCGACATCGACGAATCCGTGCTGCCCGGCGAAGCTGCCGTGGCCTATACCGAGCGCCTGGCGCGCGAAAAAGCGGCCGCCGGCTGGGCGGTGGTGCAAAACTGTGGCCTGCCGTCGCGGCCCTTGCTGTCGGCTGATACCACCGTGGTACTGGATGGCGAAATCTACGGCAAGCCGGCCGACGCTGCCGACGCCGCCCGCATGTTGCGCGCCTTTGCCGGCCGCAGCCATCAGGTGGTGACCAGCGTGGCGGTGCGCCAGGACGAGCGCATCGAACTGCGCAGCTCCATCACCGAGGTGTACTTCCGTGCACTGAGCGAGGACGATATCCAGCGCTACATCAACAGTGGCGAACCCTTCGACAAGGCAGGTAGCTACGGCATCCAGGGTCTGGCGGCGGTGTTCATCGAGCGTATCGAGGGCAGTTATACCGGGGTGATGGGCCTGCCCGTGTTTGAAACCGCCACCTTGCTGGGCCTGTTCGGACACCAATTCCCCTAAGGAGGAAGACCATGCTGCATCAGTCCATTCCTCTGCCGCGCGACATCCAGCGCCCCAAGGAACAAATCCTCGTCAACATCACTCCGCAGGAAACCCGGGTGGCGGTGCTGGAGGATTCCATCGTGCAGGAGCTGCACGTGGAACGCGCCGCCAGCCGCGGCATCGTCGGCAATATCTATCTGGGCCAGGTCAAGCGCGTGCTGCCCGGCATGCAGAGCGCCTTTATCGAAATCGGCCTGGAACGCGCGGCCTTCCTGCATATCGCCGATGTGCTGGAACAGCGTCAGCATCCCACCGAGCCGCAGCGCATCGAAAAGATGCTGTTCGAAGGCCAGACCGTGCTGGTGCAGGTGATCAAGGACCCCATTGGCACCAAGGGTGCCCGCCTGTCCACGCAAATGTCGCTGGCCGGCCGTTTTCTGGTGCACCTGCCGCAGGAAGAACACATCGGCATCTCGCAGAAGATCGAGAGCGAGTCGGAGCGCCACAGCCTGAAGGCACGGCTGGAAAAGCTGCTGCCGCCGGATACCCCGCGCGGCTACATCATCCGTACCAGCGCAGAAACCGCCAGCAATGACGAATTGCAGGCCGATATCGAATACCTGTCCAAGCTGTGGGCCGATATTCGCCACAAGTCGCAGCATCTGCCGGCGCAAAGCCTGCTGTACGAAGACCTGCCGCTGGCCGTGCGCGTGCTGCGTGACATGGTGAGCGACACCACCGAGCATGTGATTGTCGACTCCACCGAAAACTACAGCCGCATGGTGGAGTTTGCCGAGCAATACGTGCAGTCTGCCGTGCGCAAGATCGAGCGTTATTCCGGTGAGCGCCCGCTGTTCGAACTGTTTTCCATCGAAGCGGAAATCGACAAGGCGCTGTCGCGGCGGGTGAACCTGAAGTTTGGCGGTTACCTGATCATCGACCAGACCGAGGCGATGACCACCATCGACGTCAATACCGGTGGCTTTGTCGGCAACCGCAATTTTGACGAAACCATCTTCAAGACCAATCTGGAAGCCACCCAGGCGATTGCCCGCCAGCTGCGGCTGCGCAATCTGGGCGGCATCATCATTGTCGATTTCATCGACATGGATAACGAAGAGCACCAGACCGCCGTACTGTCCGAGCTGGCCAAGGCACTGGCGCGCGACCGCACCCGTGTCACGCTGAATGGCTTTACCAGCCTGGGCCTGGTGGAAATCACCCGCAAGCGTACCCGCGAGAGCCTGGCCCACGTCTTGTGTGAACCCTGCCCCACCTGCCAGGGCCGTGGCGAGATCAAGACCGCCCAGACCGTGTGTTACGAGATCCAGCGCGAGATCGTGCGCGAGGCGCGCCAGTTTGATGCCAAGGGCTATCGCATTCTGGCGGCCCAGCCAGTCATCGACATGTTCCTCGACGAAGAGTCGCAAAGCCTGGCCATGCTGGTGGACTTCATCGGCAAGCCGATTTCGCTGTCGGTGGAATCCACCTACACCCAGGAACAGTTCGACGTGGTGCTGTTGTAGTTGCAGGCCCGGTGCTGCGCCGGCCTGCTTGTGATGGAGTAGCAAGCATGAAGCAACAAAGCGGCGATGCCCTGTGGCTCGCCATCCTGCAGGAAGCGGAACAGGCCGCGCGCGACGAGCCCATGCTGGCCAGCTTCCTGCACATGACGGTATTGCGCCACAGCACGCTGGAAGACGTGCTGGCCTTTCACCTGTCCAGCAAACTGGCGAGTCCGGTGATGGATGCCCGTGCGTTGATGGAGTTGTTCCGCGAGGCGCTGGCGTCGGACCCGGCCATCAGCGCCTCGGCGCGGGCGGATATCCGCGCCTGTTTCGAGCGTGACCCGGCCTGTGACAGCTATTCCACGCCCTTGCTGTATTTCAAGGGCTTTCATGCCCTGCAAAGCCAGCGCATCACGCACTGGCTGTGGCAACAGCAGCGCAAGACGCTGGCGCTGTTCCTGCAAAACCGCATTTCCGAAGTCACCGGTGCCGACATCCATCCGGCGGCCCGTATCGGCCAGGGCGTGATGCTGGACCACGGCACCGGCCTGGTCGTCGGTGAAACTGCAGTCATCGGTAATAACGTTTCCATCCTGCATGGCGTCACCCTGGGTGGCTCCGGCAAGGACCGCGGCGACCGTCACCCCAAGATTGGCGACGGCGTGATGCTGGGGGCCGGCGCAGCCGTGCTGGGCAATATCCGCGTGGGCGAATGTGCCAAGGTGGGTGCTGGCAGCGTGGTGCTGGAAGATGTGCCGCCGCATACCACCGTGGCCGGCGTGCCGGCGCGCATCGTGGCCCAGGTAAATGAAGGCATGCCTTCGCTGGACATGGATCAACGGGTGTGACGGCCCGCGGCCAGGTCTTGCATGTGGTGCAGGGCGGCAACGCCGCTGCGCTGCTGCGCCAGGTGCTGGCGGATGATGAGGTGCTGGCCTTCGAGGAGGACTTCAGCCACGGCCCGCTGGCCGATGCCGATACCATCGACCCGCAACTGCGCATGGCCTGGTGGAACCGCATCTGGTGGTCGCATAGCTGGTGGCCTGACATCGACCAGCAATTCCAGCTGGCCTGGTGGCAAAGCCGCAAGCGCCTGTTCCGCGCCCTGTCCGAGCAGCAGCCGCTGTGTGTCTGGCTGGGTAATACCGTACACGACCAGCTGATGCTGGCCATGCTGGCGGCCAATGCCCATCCCGATCAGCTGCTGACGGTACAGGAGCTGGCAGGGCAGGTGACATCGCGTCACAACGGTTTCTACGCCGTGGCCATGTGTAGTGTCGCCGAGCTGCAGCCGCTGCTTGCCCGCCCGCGCACGCTGCTCGCCTCCGAGCGCGCGCAACGGATTGCCCTGTGGCGTCATTGGCAGCAGCACGCCAATGGCTGGCGTGGCCAGATCGATGGCCAGTTGCAGGACTATCCAGCCGCTCATTTCGATGCCCGCCTGCTGGCCTTTTTGCGCGAGCAGGGCGAACAGCCCGCCGCCCGGCTGGTTGGCATGCTGATGGGGCAGCTGACAGCAGAACTAGTGGGCGATAGCTATCTGTTCTGGCGCCTGGCCGCCTTGGCCGAAGCCGGTCTGCTGGGGCTCAAGCCACAGCCAGACGGCCCGCCGATCGTCTCCCCGGTGTGAAGCGGAACCGCCAGCTTTGCAGGAAAGCGGCAGGCGGGTAGAATCCGCCGCCGTGGTCCGTCCCGATCTTGCCTGACGGCCATTCCTTGCGAGGAAACCATGCGATGAACGTCCGCGTTGTCGATTACCGCGCAGCCGATGCTGCCGCCCAATTCACCCGCTCGCTGCACGAAACCGGCTTTGGCGTGCTGGTCAACCATCCTCTCCAGCAGTCGCTGGTGGAAAAAATCTACGCCGACTGGCTGGACTTCTTCGACAGCCCGGCCAAGCACGACTTTGCCTTCGACCCGCAGCGGCAGGATGGCTATTTTTCCACTGCCATTTCGGAAACCGCCAAAGGTGCCAGCCACAAGGACATCAAGGAATATTTCCATTGCTATCCCTGGGGACGGGTGCCGGCCACGCTGGCCGAAGATGTCCAGCGCTACTACGCCAGCACCAATGCCCTGGCGCGTGAACTGCTGGGCTGGGTAGAGCAATACACCCCGGCCGATATTGCCGCCCACTACAGCGAACCCTTGTCCGGGATGATTGCCGACAGCCAGCAAACCCTGCTGCGGGTGCTGCGTTATCCACCGCTGACCGGTCAGGAGCCCGCCGGGTCGCTGCGTGCGGCCGCCCATGGCGACATCAACCTGCTGACCATCCTGCCGGCCGCCAATGAACCCGGCCTGCAAGTGCAGGACAAGCAGGGCAGCTGGGTGGATGTGCCCTGTGATTTCGGCATGCTCATCATCAATATCGGCGACATGCTGCAAGAGGCCTCGCGCGGCTACTATCCGTCCACCCAGCACCGGGTGGTCAACCCGCAAGGTGAGGGTGCGGGCAAGAGCCGGGTGTCGCTGCCACTGTTCCTGCATCCACGGCCGGAGGTTGTGCTGTCGGCGCGACATACCGCGGGCAGTTATCTGGATGAAAGATTGCGCGAACTGGGTGTCAAAAAATGAAATGGCCCGCGCAGGGTTAAATCAATTAATAGTATGTAAATGACTGTAAATGCCCTTCGGGGCATTTTTTTTACCTGCTAGGGTTGGCCTTGTTTTTATCGTCTGGCGAGTAATAAGGTGAATTATCTGTTGCGTGCGCTCATGGCGCCGCTTGCGCTGACATTAAGTGCTTGCAGCCTGATCACTTCTCCCCTGGTGGCCGGGGTGCAACTGGCCAGCACGGCGGTCACTTCGGTAGCCAATATGGCACCCAATACCAGCACCAATGGCATCGCGCACCCACATGACGAGTTGCATAATGTGTGTGTTGAATTGAATTCAGGCGTGATTGTGGCTGATTTCATTCCGGAACTACAAAAGCAGCTGCGGGAGCGGGAAATAGAAATCCGTATTTATGCTGCAGGTAATATACCGTCTGATTGCGAGGCAACGCTCTATTACACCGTGTTGACGCAATGGGGTTCACCGCTGTTCAGCGATGAATTACGTCCTTATATTACCGACATCAATTTGCTGCTGAAGAAAAATGGCAAGGTATTGGCCAATGCCGCCTACCGACTGGATGGCATGGCCTATGACAAGTGGAGCAGCACCGGCAGGAAGCTGACGCCACTGCTGCAGAAAATATTCACCACCGACAATATGGCGCAGTGGCAGAACAGCGCCACGAGCCGCGATGATGCCAGCCACTTTGAACAAGATGTAGCCCGACGGGCTAGCGCGGCTACCAGAAATTGATCAGTCCGGCGAAGAAGCGCTGCGCATCGGTGCGCGAGGCCACATCGCTGGCCACACCGTTCACTAGCTGTTCGATGCGTGCATCACCCACATCGGTGGATGACACCACATTGCCCACCTTGATGTCGCGCTTGTTTACCACGCCAGAGAAACGCAGCACGGTGGTATTACCACTGGCGGCCACGGCTTTTTCGCCGGCAATGGCCATATAGCCGTTGGGCAATACATCGGTAACCGATACCATCAGGCTGCCGCTGATCTGGTTGGTATTGCTGACCTGACCAATACCTTTCAGGCTGTTACTGCCACTGGCCTTGCCGCTGTAATCAAATATTTCTTTCAGCAAACCACCCATCGACGAAAGTGCACCAGGGCCGGATTCGGAAATGGACGAGGTCCGGTTGGTGGTGGTGTTGGCATTATTGCTGGAGGAAAGATTCTCGGCGATATTGATTTTCAGCGCATCGCCAACATGGCTGGCAATGGGTTCTTCAAATAACAGCATGGCCTTGTTTGGCTGATAAATCGAGCCGGGGCTGTCTTCCAGTGCTACCGGGGTGTATTGCGGCCGGATATGTACCGGAGCAGTCACCAGATTAGGTGGGGATGAGGCACAGCCAGTGATCAGGCCAGTCAATAAAAGATAAGCCCTTGCATGAATAAGCATGGATTTCACTTTGGCCCTCTCTAATAGTTGCTATGACTCCTTTAATTCTATTTGGCTGAATGGTTAATTGCCGTTAGCGATCAGAAAGTAAAGTAAGAAAATGTAAAGCGCGTGGCCATCTTCCTTAACGTTGCATAACGTAAATTTACATGCCGGCCGGTCTGGCATCAGAAAATGTAAAAAACGCTATGGGGAGACGGACATGAGCACAATCAGTGGCGTAGCCGCATCGACACAGCCCCTGTCGGCATACGGGGTGTTACGGCGCGATGCACAAGCAGTTGTCAGCGATGTGGAAGGTGTGGCCAAGGCAATCGGCCACGGCCTGGTGGCCGGCGGTAGTGCCACCGGCTCGGCGGTGGCGCATGGACTTAGCGCGGTGGGTGACAGTCTCAGCGCGCTGGGGCATACCATTAACACCTATGTTTAGGATCTAGCCTGCTGCGCTGGCCTGGGTACTGCTTCAGCGCTGAGTGAAGTCGGCAATATCGGCCGGGACTTTGTCCCGGCCCATGTATTTCTGGCGCAGCCGTTCGGTGAAGCCGCTTTTCTGTAGTGCATCCAGCGCAGCCTGCAAGCGTCTGACCGTGTCGTCCGGCGTTTGCCGGTTCCGCGCATACCAGTACTGGTGCTGGCCGTCCAGCAGGGCGACCGCCTGCACCTGGCGGGCATCCAGCCCGGCCTGTTGCAGTTGCCAGGCCATCGCCCAGTCCAGCATGGCCACCAGATCGACGCGTCCCAGCTGCAGCTTGCCCAGGTTCACTGCATCGCTGCGGCCGCTGTCCTGCTGCTCGCCAAGGCGCAAGCCCAGCTCCAGCAGCCGCTTTTGCGTGGCGGATTCGAACAGGGTGCTGGTGCGCAGTTGTTTCAGTTGCTCGATATTGCGCAGCTGGATGTCCTTGCGCCTTGCCAGCCGGTACAGATAGATGCGGCGCGCGCCGATGGGGCCTACCCAGCGAAACAGGTTTTCCCGCTCCGGCGTACGCACCATGCTGAACAGCAGGCTGCCGGGAGTGGACTGTGTCATGGCATAGCCGCGTGCCCAGGGCAGCAACTGCTGGCTGAGCGGGATGGCGGCCTTGTCGGCCATGGCCTGCAGTAATTCGCTGGAAAAACCGCTCACCTTGTCCTGCTGCAGAAAGTTCAGCGGTGGCAATTCCTCGGTGTAGGCGATCAGCGGGCTGGCGCTGGCCGGATACCACCACAACAGCACAAACAGCAACAGCAGGCGTGGGTACATGGGCAATCAAAAGAGTCGTTTAACTGAATTTAACCCTGCATTAACAGGTGGGCAAGCCATGTCCAGGCAATGAACAAGCCCCGCTCATTCAAGCAGCTTGCCGCGACAAGCGTGTGACAAGCCCGACTGCGTGCCCAGCTGGTGTAAAATGGCCGCCTCCATCACGCCTTGAAGAAACGCCTGCCATGAGTGAGCTGTTAGCCGGACTGAACAACGAACAACTGCGTGCCGTCACCTGGCCTGCCAAGAGTGCGCTGGTGCTGGCCGGGGCCGGCAGTGGCAAAACCCGGGTGCTGACTACCCGCATCGCCTGGCTGATTGCCACCGGGCAGGTGAATCCGGCCGGGGTGCTGGCCGTCACCTTTACCAACAAGGCGGCGCGCGAAATGCATACCCGGCTGGGGGCCATGGTGCCGGTGAATGTACGCACCATGTGGATTGGCACCTTTCATGGCCTGTGCAATCGCTTTCTGCGCGCGCATTACCGCGATGCCGGCCTGCCGCAGACTTTCCAGATTCTCGACTCGGCCGACCAGCAGGCTGCCATCAAACGCCTGCTGAAAAGCATGGAGCTGTCGGACGAAAAATACCCGCCGCGTGCGGTGCAGAGCTTTATCAATGGCAGCAAGGAAGCCGGCGTGCGTGCCGAGCGCCTGCCACCGCCGCTGACGCCGTATGAGGCCAAGCTGCACGAGCTATATGCCACGTACGACGCGCAGTGCCGCCGCGAAGGCGTGGTGGATTTTGCCGAGCTGCTATTGCGCAGCTACGAGCTGTTGCAGGCCAATGCGGCCTTGCGCGCCCATTACCAGGGCCGTTTCCGCCATATCCTGGTGGACGAATTCCAGGATACCAACCGCCTGCAATACGCCTGGCTCAAGCTTTTGTCCGGCGAGCACAACGTGCTGTTTGCCGTGGGCGATGACGACCAGTCCATCTATGCCTTCCGTGGCGCGGAAGTGGGCAATATGCGTGCGCTGCTGTCCGACTTCCAGGTGGCGGAGCCGGTGCGGCTGGAGCAGAACTACCGCTCGGTCGGCACCATCCTGACGGCCGCCAATGCCCTGATCGAGCGCAATGACGGCCGGCTGGGCAAGAACCTGTGGACCGATGCCGGCGAGGGCGAGCAGATCCGCCTGTACGAAGCCTATTCCGATGGCGACGAAGCCCAGTTCATCATCGACGAGGTAAAGAGCCTGCAGCGCGAAGGCATGAATCTGTCCGACATGGCCATCCTCTACCGCTCCAATGCCCAGTCGCGGGTGCTGGAGCATGTGCTGGTGAACGCCCAGCTGGCCTACCGCATCTATGGCGGCCTGCGCTTTTTCGAGCGGCTGGAAGTGAAGCACGCGCTGGCCTATTTGCGTCTGGTCAGCAATCCGGACGACGACAACGCCCTGCTGCGCGTCATCAATGTACCGGCCCGTGGCATCGGCGCCCGCACGGTGGAAAACCTGCAGGCGGTCAGCCGTGAGCAGGGCGTCACCCTGTGGCAGGCCTGCTGCGCAGCCGGCGGTGGCCGTACCGCCGCCAAACTGGGCGAGTTCGTGCTGTTGATCGAAGCCTTGCGCAGCAAGGCCGAGGGCATGACGCTGGCGGAAACCGTCAGCCTGATCATCGATCATTCCGGCCTGCGCGCCATGTACGAGCAAGACAAGAAAGAGGGCGAGGAGCGGCTGGCCAACCTGGACGAGCTGATCAATGCCGCCGCCGGTTTCTTCCCGGATGCGGCCGAGCAGGCCATTGTCGAATTCCTCAGCGCTGCCAGCCTGGAAGCCGGCGAGCATCAGGCCGAAGCGGGTGAGGATGCGCTGCAACTGATGACCGTGCATGCGGCCAAGGGCCTGGAGTTTGATGCCGTGTTTGTTTCCGGTCTGGAAGAAGGCCTGTTCCCGCACGAAAACAGCATGAACGACAGCAAGGGCCTGGAAGAGGAACGCCGGCTGATGTATGTGGCGGTAACCCGCGCCCGCAAGCGGCTGTATCTGTCCTGCGCCCAGAGCCGCATGCTGCATGGCCAGAGCCGCTATCCGGTCCGTTCGCGCTTTGTCGAAGAAATTCCGCCCGAACTGGTACGCGTGCTGTCTGCTACAGTAAAACCTGTGCCGCAAAACACGCATCGCCGCGCACCCTGGCTGGACGAAGTGGCCGCGCCGGCGGTGCCGGCCGCCCAGCTGCAGGGTTTCCGCATTGGCCAGAGCGTGGGCCATGCCAAGTTCGGTTCCGGTGTGGTGATCAATGCCGAGGGCAGCGGCAGTGATCTGCGGCTGCAGATCAATTTTGCCGAGCACGGGCTGAAGTGGCTGGATTTGCGTTATGCCAAGCTGACCGCCGAATAATGACATTCCATCCGGGTTGGCCGATGATGACGCCATGAGTGACAAGCACCCTTCCACCACCTACCAGAGCCTGACCGCAGGGCAGGGTGGCGCCGAACCGGCACGCAAGTCCTACGAGGACCCGTACGGCAGCCGCCTGTTCCTGATCATCGACAGCCTGCCGGAGATGCAGCGCGCGCTGGCCATGACGCTGGCCTCGTTTGGTGCCGACAAGGTCGAATACGCCAGCAAGGCCGGTGATGCGCTGGCCAAGATGGCCAAGTTCGAATTCGACGTGGTGCTGTGCGACTACGACCTGGGCAATGGTTACGATGGCCTCTACCTGTTTGAAGAGGTAAAGGAACGCAACCTGATCAAGCAGTCCTGCGTGTTCATGATCGTCACTGGCGAGCGCCGCTCGCAGCGGGTGATTTCCGCAGCCGAGCTGGCCCCGGACGACTACCTGCTCAAGCCCTTCACCGGCGAAGTGCTCAGCCAGCGGCTGGAAAAAGCCATGCGCCGGCGCGAGGCTTTTCGCGTGGTGGACGAAGCCATCATGCGCCACGAATACCTGGCCGCCATTGATGCCTGTAGCCGCAAGATCAGCCAGCGCGGCGAGTTCACCCTCGACTTCATGAAGCTCAAAGGCTCGCTGGCGCAAAAAATCGGCGACTTCGACACCGCCCGCAATCTGTATATGGAAGTGCTGCGCCTCAAGCCGCTGGCCTGGGCCAAGCTGGGGCTGGCCAAGTCGCTGACCGGGCTGAAGTCCTACGACGAAGCGCGCCTGCTGTTCGAAGAAGTACTCACCGACAACGAAAGGGTGATGGAAGCCTACGACTGGCTGGCCAAGCTGCATCGCATCCATCACAACCTGCCCGGCGCGCAAAGCACGCTGGAAAAGGCCACCACGCTGTCGCCGGTGGTATTGCGCCGGCAAAAGCAGCTGGCCGAGGTGGCGCTGCTGAACAAGGATCTGGAAACCGCCGAAGCCGCCAGCGAAGAAACCCTCAATATCGCCAAGTACACCTGGCATCGCAGCCCCACCCACTACGCCATGCTGGCGCGGGTGCAGATGGCGCGTGGCGAAACCGGCACCGCCGCCCGTACCCTGGGCAATCTGCGCCGTGACTACCGCTACAACGAAACCGGCGAATGGATGTGCACCGTCATCGACAGCCAGTTGCAAGGCAAGCTGGGCAATCGCGACAAGGCGCGCACGCTACTGGCCGAGGCGGAAGCCGGCTACCAGAAGCTGAGCGAAAACCTGCCGGCCGATGCGCAAATGGAATTCGCCCGCGCC
This sequence comes from Aquitalea sp. FJL05, assembly GCF_003852595.1. Taxonomy (NCBI): domain Bacteria; kingdom Pseudomonadati; phylum Pseudomonadota; class Betaproteobacteria; order Neisseriales; family Chromobacteriaceae; genus Aquitalea; species Aquitalea sp. FJL05. The sequence continues at coordinate 84,471 of NZ_QAJS01000018.1, read as the reverse complement.
TGTTTTGCCCAGGGCAAGCAGGACAGTGGCAATGCCGCCATGCGCGACCTGGTGCGCAACAACCACGACAACGAAGAGCTGCTGTCCACCATCGGTGGCCTGTTCGATGAAATGGGGCTGGGTGAAATGGGCCGCCAGCTGATTGCCGACAATGTGCAGTCCGTGCTGGAGCTGAATAACCAGGCGGTACGCGAAGCCCAGGCCGGCCGCTTCGACCAGGCCATCGAGCGCTTCGTCAAGGCGCACGAGGAAATGCCGCACAATGTGCAGGTCATGCTTAACCTGGCCAACGCCACCATGGCCTATGTGCATGGCAATGGCTGGCATGAAAGCCATATGCGCCGTGCTTACGACATGCTGGTGCAGGTGCGCACGCTGGCACCGGCCAATAACAAGTTTCAGAAAATCCTCCGCGCCTGGCGGCAACTGGTGGAAAAACTGGGCAAGCCGCAATGGGTGCTGTAGAGCGGCTGCGCGTGCTGGTGGTGGACGATGAGCCACTGGCGCGTGAGCGCATGGTGGCGCTGGTGGCCCAGTGTGGTGCGGCTGCCGTGGCCGCGCTGGGTGATGCCATGGCCGCCAGCGACTGGCTGGAGCGACATGCTGCCGATGTGCTGCTGCTGGACATCTCCATGCCCGGCATCAGTGGCGTGGAACTGGCTCGCCGCCTGCGCCAGCATCCGCTGCCGCCGCAACTGATCTTCACCACCGCGCACGAGCACTATGCGGTCGATGCCTTCGAGCTGGATGCTGCCGATTACCTGCTCAAACCGGTCAGGCTGGAGCGCCTGCGCCAGGCGCTGGACAAGGCCGCACGCCGCTGTGGCGGCAAGCCTGCCATCGAGGCCCATTTCAGCGTGCGCCATCGCGACCGGCTGCTCAACATCCCCTTCAGCGCGGTACGCTATCTCAAGGCCGAGCAGAAGTACGTCAGCCTGGTCACCGTCGATGAGGAATACTTGCTGGATGATTCGCTGGTGGCGCTGGAGCAGCGGCTGGGCGACAGCGTATTGCGCATCCACCGCAATTGTCTGGTGATGCGCCATGCGCTGCAGGAGCTGCTGCGCACCGGCAATGCCGACGAAGAACTATGGGCGGTGCGCTTGCGCGGCATTGCCCAGCCACTGGCGGTCAGCCGCCGCCAGCTGCCGGCCATCCGCGCCAGCTTGCGCCAGATAAGCAGCTAGTTTAGACAGTTGCCGCAATCCCTTGCCATTTGCGGCGATTTAGGTTAGGTGAAATTACTTAGCCAGCCGTTTTGCTGCGGTTTGCTCCGCTCAGACCGCGGCGCTTTCTATAGAATCACCGTTTTTATCCCACCAGCAGCTGCCCATGCGGATCAAACTGGCCACTCTGGCTTGTACCCTGCTCTGGTTCGTGTTGAGCGCCTTGATAGCCATGGCCTTCCTCAGCCGGGCAGTGCTGAGCGCCGAGCAGGAATTCGATCTGCTGGCCACTCGCCTGTCCGAGCAACTGACGCAAAAGCTGCAGATCAACGACACCATTCTCGACAGCTATGCGGCCTTTGCCATGCTGGACCATCAGCATGACGCGCAGGAGCAGATCTTTGCCCGGCAGATGGCCGAACGTTACCCGCAGCTGGTCTCGCTGGAGCGCATCCGCCGGGTCACCCAGCAGCAATTACCGGTCTGGAGCACGCAGATGGCCGAGCGCTGGGGTGGCGATTTCCGCCTGCATGCCTATGCCGCCGGCAGCCTGGCTGTGCTCTATCCCTTGCCGGCGCACCCCGACTACTACCCGATTGAGTCCATCCAGCCGCTGACCCAGGCAGTACGCCCGCTGCTGGGTGCCGACATCGCACGTGATCCGCAACTGCAACAGACCTTGCAGCACGCGCTGCGCACCGGTCGCACCACCATGTCAGCCCCCTTCCTGCTGCGCGAAGGCTATCGCGGTCATGTGCTGCTGCAGCCGCTCAATGCCAGCGCCCTGCTGTTGCAAGGCCGGCTGCCGGAACAATTTGTCGCGCTGGTGCTGCGCTCCGACTACCTGCGTCCGGCCGACACCACGCTGCCGGCAGGCATGAAGCTGAGTATCCGCCAGCGCGGTCAGCCGTCGGCTGCGGCTGCCTATGTCCAGATCCCCGGCCAGCAGAATGGCTGGCTCAGCACACTGGGCTTTCCGCGGCTGCAGCTGGAACGGGCGCTGGGCAGTGAGGCACAAGTACTGAACTTGCGGCTGGACTGGCAGCTGGGCTGGTTCCTGCTCAGTGGTTTCGAACTGAGCGTGATTTTCTGCCAGTCCCTGCTGCTGTTCTTGCTGCTGGCGGTCGGCCTACGCTTTTACCGCGGCTTGCTGTCCAAGCAGCAACGGCGCGAAAACCACCTGTTCTATCTGGCCAATCACGACCGCCTGACCGGTCTGGCCAATCGCAACCTGTTTTACGACCGGCTGCAACACGCCATTTCGCGGCAGAACCGCAGTGGCAAGCGGCTGGCGGTGCTGTTTCTGGACATGGACCGCTTCAAGCCGGTCAATGACAGCTATGGCCACGCGACCGGTGACAAGGTGTTGCAGCTCATCGCAGCCCGCATCCTGGCCATCATGCGCAGCGAGGACACCGTGGCCCGCCTGGGTGGCGACGAATTCGTCCTGCTGATGGAAGATGTCGAGTCCAATCGCGAGGCCGACCGGGTTCTGGAGCGGCTCAAGCATGCCATCCAGCAGCCGTACGAGGTGGATGGCCACAGCATCCAGCTGGGGGTGAGCATCGGCATTGCCTACTATCCCGAAGACGGCATGCTGATCGAGGAATTGCTGGATGTGGCCGACCGCAAGATGTACGGCGACAAGCAGCCGGAGATCACCCGCCGCTGAGCGGCGCTGTGGTGTTTGTGCCGCCGGCCCGGCAAATATCCGGCAATCCCATGGCCTCTGTCCGGCGTATCGATTAAAATCCGCCGATCAACGACAGGGGAAAACCATGTACCAGTCCGACTTCACCAAATTCATGAGCGAATTTCTGGACAAGAATCCGGAAGTAGACCAGCAGCGTCGCGAGCTGCGCCTTACCCTGTGGGACCGCAAGGTGAGCCTGGACGATCAGCGCCGCTGGAAGGAATCGAGCGTGGCGCAAAAGCCGTACGTCTACCAGCCCGAATAAGCAGTTTCCGGCCCGGCCCATGCCGGGTCCACCCTGAACGCCCCCCGCTGCCAGCCCCGCTCACGGCCTCCGTGCCGGACTGGCAACCCGAGTGGGCGTTTTGTCATTTTGCCGAGAACACCCATGACCAGTCGTACCGTGCCGCTGGACGGCCCACTGCATGATTACCTGATGGCCATTGGCCTGACCGAGCATCCGGTGATGCGCGAACTGCGCGAATTTACCGCCGGCCACCGCATGGCCAAGATGCAGATCGCCCCGGAACAGGGGCAGTTCATGGGCTGGCTGGTACAGCTGACGGGCGTGCGCCGCTACCTGGAAATCGGCGTGTTCACCGGGTACAGCACGCTGTCTGCCATGCTGGCCATGCCGGCCGATGGCGAGGCCGTGGCCTGTGATGTCAGCGAGGAGTTCACCGCCATCGCGCGCGAATACTGGCGCAAGGCCGGGGTGGAGTCGCGCATCCGGCTGGTATTGCAGCCGGCACTGCTGACGCTGCAACAACTGCTGGCAGAGGGCCGGGCCGGTCAGTTCGACCTGGTATTCATCGATGCCGACAAACCGTCCTACCAGGACTATTACGAGACCTGCCTGCAGCTGGTGCGTCCCGGTGGGGTCATCGCCATCGACAATATCTTTTTGTCCGGCCGTGTGGTGTCGCCACGGCCGCAAGATCCGCCCGGTGTGCAACTGATGCACGATTTCAATGCCCGGCTGCAACAGGATGCGCGCATCCGCCATTGCGTGCTGCCGATAGGCGACGGCCTGACGCTGTGCACCCGGCTATAAGCCGCGCCCGGGTCGTGCTGGTGGCGAACTTTCCTGGTCAGCGGCGGGTCAGACCCCTTTTTTGTTAAGCAAGATGTTTGTCATCCGGCCCATTCGGGTGCGGTGCTATGATGGCAAACTGAACTTTCGTCCGGACCCCCATGCTGAATCGCCGCCCCCGCCGCCAAATGAACCAGATGAACGTGGTGCCGTATATCGACGTCATGCTGGTGTTGCTGGTCATCTTCATGGTGACTGCGCCCATGTTCACGCCAGGGGTAATCCAGGTGCCCAGCGTATCGCAGGCCGCCGCACTGGATCAGCCGCCACTGGAGGTGGTCGTGGAGATGGGCAATAAGGTGCATATCAAGGATGGTGACAAGAGCATTGCTGCCAATGCCGACGATCCAGATGCGCTGGCGAAGCAGGTAGCCGCCCAATTGGCAGGTGCCGACCGCCCGGTGGCCATCTCTGCCGACAAAGACCTCAAGTATTCCGAAGTCGTGGCGGTGGCCGATGCCTTGCACAAGGCCGGCATCAAGCGCGTGGCCCTCACCGTCAAGCAGCAGAATCATCAGTAAGGCATGAAGCGCTCCGACTCCTCCCTCTCCGGCTCATTACTGGCCTCGCTGCTGTTCCACGCCCTGGTGGGTGGCCTGCTGCTATGGGCCGGCTTGAACAGCCAGCAGCCGGTCAAGGAAGTGCCGCTGGCGCTGGAATTGTGGAGTAGCGCGCCGCCGCCGCCCGCAGTGGCCGAGCCGGTGCCCGCCGTGAAAGCTGCGCCTGCGCCCCCCGTGCTGACCCCGCCGCCGGAACCACCGGCCGAGGTCAATCTGGGGGCGAAGAAAAAGCCCGAACCCAAGCCGCCGCACCAAGTAAAACCACCAGCAGAGCATGTCAGCAAGCCTGCGCCGGTGCAAAAGCTGTTGCCGGAAAAAGCCAAGCCGGAACTGGTAAAGAAAGTGGAAACGGAGAAAAAGCCGGAGCCGCCGAAAAAGCAGGATAAGCCAGCAGAAAAACCGGTGAGCAAGCCGGCCACACCGGCTGTCGCCGACAAGAAAGCGGCCAAAACCCCGCCGCCAGAGCAAGCGGGCAAGGGCAGCAAGCAGTCGAAAACCTATAGCAACGAAGTCGATGACGCGCTGGCTACGCTGGACAGCCCGAATACCGGCCACAAGGCCAATGCTCGCAGCACGCAGGCTGGTAGCGCCAATGGCATGGCCGGTGGCTCTATCAATGGTTCGGCCGCAGCCAAAGGCGGCTGGATCGACAAGGTCAAGGCCAAGGTGACGCCGCTGGTGCAGATTCCGCCGGATGTGTCCGGCAATCCCAAAGTCGTACTGCTGGTTACCTTGCTGCCCACGCTGGAAGTGAGCAAGGTGCAGCTGATCAGCCGCAGTGGCAACAATGCCTATGACGAGGCAGTGCAGCGTGCCATCTGGGAGGCGCGTACCTTCCCCAGCCTGCCGGCCGGGGCCAATTTCAACGATGGCTATCGCCAGTTCAAGATGGAATTCCGCCCCCGCTCCTAGCGTGGGGCGGGTAATGGCCGAAGAATCACTGCTTATTCACGAAATTTCGTATCAAGAGGGAACTCATGCCGCGCATCCGTACTCTGTTTAAGGCATTGCTAATGTTTGCCTTGCTGGCCAGCACCGGCGCCCGCGCTGAAATGACCATCGAAATCGTCGGCGGCGGCGCCAGCAAGCACGCCATCGCCGTGGTGCCGTTCAAGGATGAAACCACACGCCTGCGCGAAGCGCTGACACCCATCATCCGCAGCGATCTGGAGCTGTCCGGCGCGTTTCGCATGGTGGATGGCGCGGCCGTTGCCAATGTGCCGGTGGAGCCGGCGGATGTCCGTTACCCGCTGTGGCAAGGTGCTGGCGCGCAGTCCATCGCCATCGGCAAGGTCGAGGCAGTGGCCGGCGGACAGGTGAAGATCAGCTTCCGCTTGCTGGATGTGGCGCAGAAAAAGCAGCTGACTTCCGGCGAGTTCACCGTGACGCCAGACCGTGGCCGCGAAGTAGCGCATACCATCGCCGACATGATTTATCAGGCCATTACCGGGCAGAAGGGCATTTTCAATACCCGGGTGGTGTATGTGCTGAAAAACGGCCGCAACTATATGTTGCAGGTGGGGCTGATCACCGATGTGGACAGCAACCGGGCGCAAACCATTCTGCGCTCGAAAGAGCCGATCATCTCGCCCAGCTGGAGTCCGGATGGCCGTTATCTGGCTTATGTTTCGTTTGAAAGCAAGAAGCCGGTGGTGTGGGTGCAGGATCTGGCCACCGGTCAGCGCCGCGCCGTGGCCAATTTCAAGGGCAGCAATTCCGCCCCGGCCTGGAGCCCGGATGGCAGCAAGCTGGCAGTGGTGCTGACCACCACCGGCAACTCGCAGATTTATCTGGTGAATACCCTGGGCGGTGCACCGCGCCGCCTCAGCTATAGCGATGCGATTGATACCGAGCCGGCGTTTACCCCGGATGGCAGCCAGATCTACTTTGTGTCCGACCGCACCGGCGGGCCGCAAATTTATCGCATGGCTGTCAGCGGTGGGGCCGCCCAGCGCGTTACTTGGCAGGGTAGCTACAACGTTTCGCCGCGTGTTTCACCGGATGGCCGCACGCTGACCTTTATCCGGCGCGAGGCCGGCCGCTTCCGCGTGATGGCGCAGGATCTGGCCACCGGCGATGTGCGTGCGCTGTCGGACAATGGTTTTAACGAACGCCCCAGTTTCGCCCCCAATGGCCGCATGGTGCTGTATGCCAGCGATGCCGGCGGCAAGAGTGTGTTGTACGCCACCACGCTGGATGGCAGCAGCAAGGTGAAACTGGCAGTAATCAATGGCGAAGTGCAGGACCCGTCATGGGGCCCTTTCAATAATCCGCAATGATGTAATGCATTCAAATCCAAGGAGTGAAGGCATGAACTGGAAGCAACTCGTACTCGGCACCGCCACCGTCACCCTGCTGGCCGCCTGCGCCAGCACCAAGCCGGCCCCCGTGGCACCGGCAAGCAATAATGGCGCTGCCAGCAGCAGCCAGACCACCGCCCCGGTGGATACCGGCAGCAGCGACATGAAGTCGGTGCAGGGCGATCCGCTGCACGATCCGAACAGCCCGCTGGCCAAGCGCAGCGTGTATTTCGACTTTGACTCGTCCACCGTGAAGAGCAGCGACAAGCCCACCGTGGAAGCCCATGCCGGCTACCTGAAGGATCATGCCGACCGCAAGGTGATCATTCAGGGCAATACCGACTCGCGGGGCAGCCGTGAATACAATCTGGGCCTGGGTCAGCGCCGTGCCGAGGGCGTGAAGCGCTCGCTGGAAGTGCTGGGCGTGAAGGACAGCCAGCTGGAAGCAGTCAGCCTGGGCAAGGAAAAGCCGAAGGCAACCGGCAATACCGAAGCTGACTTCGCCGAAAACCGCCGCGCCGACATTCTGTACAACGGCGAGTAAAGCGGGCGATACGGGCTGCCCGCATGGCGGCCCGCCGCCGGCACGCATGCAACAGGCCGAACATCAGTCCATGGACATCCGCGGGCTGCTATGATGTTCGGCCAACCTGTATTCAACGGACCGAGAACTGCCCCATGAAACGGCTTGCCCTCAGCGCGGCGCTGCTGCTGACCCTGTCAGCCTGCGCCACCACCAGCGACATCGAAGCAACCCGCAACCAGATCGATCAGGTCAATCGCCAGGCCAGCGCCAGATTGTCCGAAGTGGAAAGCAAGCTGTCCAACGAGAAGCTGCTGGAAATGGTCAATCAGGTAGACAGCCTCAAGGCAGAAGTCGCCAAGCTGCGCGGTGAAGTGGAAGTGGCCAATTACAATCTGCAAACCACGCAGAAGCGGCAGAACGATCTGTATAACGATCTGGATGGCCGGCTGTCCCATCTGGAGAGCGCCGGCAAGGAGGCCGCAGCCCAGCAGGCTGCCAGCCAGCCCGCCGCCACGAGTGCCGCTGCAGCCGATACCCAGACCAGCCCCGATTACGACAAGGCACTGAACCTGCTACGCGCCCGCGACTTCCCCAAGGCCACGAGCGCGCTCAGCCTGTATGTGCAGCAGAACCCGAACACACCGCAGGCGGTGGATGCCTTGTACTGGCTGGGTGTGGCACATACCGCACAGCGCCAGTACGATGCCGCCATCGAGATACACCGCCGCTTTGCCGAGCAGTTTCCCGACAATCCCAAGGCACCGGATGCGCTGCGCAATGTGGCCAACTGCCAGCGTGACCTGGGACAGGCCGACAGCGCCAAGACCACGCTCAAGCGGCTGATCAAACTCTATCCATCTAGCTCCGCCGCGCAGAAGGCGCGCGAGCAACTCGCCAAAATGTAAGCCCTTACCGCCCGGCCGCGCTTTGCGCTGGCTGGGCGGCTGCTCATCCCATGATGCTACCTGCCCCCCTTGAGCTGGCCAGCTTTGGCCTGCTGGCCACGGCCTTGCTGCTGCAAAGCCTCAGCTTGCCGCGCTCCTCGCTGCTTGCCGGTGTGGCGGCCATTGTACTGGCCGTCTGCAGCGGCCTGCTGCAGCCTCTGGGCTTGTTGGCGGTGCTGCTGGCCGGCGGGCTCAGCTATGCGGTTTATCGACGACCCCGCGCCGAATTGCGGGTGCTGTGGATTGCCCTATTGCTGGCCCTGGCGCTGCATGCCTTGCCCGGCTTTGATAATCCCTTGCTGTGGCAGGGCAGGGTGACACCCAATAGCGAGGTGTACCGGCTGTTCTGGAGTTTCGACAAGGGCGTGGCCGGCTGGCTGCTGTTGCTGGGCCTGCACGGTGCGCCGCACCATGGCCGGGCCTGGGGCAGTACCGTCGCCGCCGTGGGTGCATTGTTGCTGCTGCTGGTACTGGGGCTGGCGCAGGAAAGCGGCATGATTGCCTATGCGCCCAAGCTGCCGGTCTGGCTGCTGCCCTGGCTGTTTGCCAATTTCTTTCTTACCGCCCTGCCGGAAGAAGCGCTGTTTCGCCACGGGCTGCAGCGCTGGCTGGAAAACCGGGTAGAACCACTGCCGGCGCTGATTGCCGCCTCGCTGCTGTTTGGTGCCGCACATGTGGCCGGTGGCTGGGGCTGGGTGGGGCTGGCCACGCTGGCCGGGCTGGGCTATGGCCTGATCTATGCCGCCACCCGCCAGGTGGCGCTGGCTGCACTGGCCCATCTGGCCTTCAATACCGCCCACCTGTTGTTGTTCACCTATCCACGGCCGGGCTGAGGGGTGGGTGGCAAATCAGCACAGTGCGATAAATGTCTTGATATCAAAATAAAAAACCATTCCGGCCCACCCCTGCTCTCAGGTAAAATCACGTCTTTATTCCTCCCTGAGCTGCACCGCCATGATTGAAGTTGGCATCGTGATGGGTAGCAACAGCGACTGGGAAGTCATGCAGAACGCCGCTCGCGTACTGAAGGACTTCGGCGTTGCTTTTGAAACCCGCGTCGTCTCCGCCCACCGTACCCCGGACCTGCTGTTCAACTACGCCGAAACCGCTGCCGCGCGCGGTCTGAAAGCCATCATCGCCGGTGCTGGCGGTGCTGCCCACCTGCCGGGCATGCTGGCGGCCAAGACCCACCTGCCGGTGCTGGGCGTGCCGGTGCCGTCCAAATACCTGCGTGGCGAGGATTCGCTGCTGTCCATCGTGCAAATGCCCAAGGGCATCCCGGTGGCCACCTTCGCCATCGGTGAAGCGGGTGCTGCCAATGCCGCGCTGTTTGCCGTGGCCATGCTGGCCAATGCCGTGCCGGAACTGGCGGAAAAGCTGATTGCCTTCCGCAAGCGCCAGGAAGAAACCGTGCTGGCGATGTCGCTGCCGGAGGTCGAGTAAATGGCTGCCATCCTGCCGCCGTCCATGCTGGGCATCCTCGGCGGTGGCCAGCTGGGCCGCATGTTCGCCGTGGCCGCCAAGACCATGGGCTACCGGGTAACGGTGCTGGACCCGGACGCCAACGCGCCGGCTGCCCAGTTTGCTGATGTACACCTGTGTGCGCCCTTCAATGATGCTGCTGCACTCAAGACCCTGGCGCAGACCTGTGCCGCGGTCACCACCGAATTCGAAAACGTCAACGCCGACGCCATGCGCGAACTGGCCCGTACCACCCGCGTGTCGCCCTCGGGCGACTGTGTGGCCATCGCCCAGGACCGCATCGTCGAAAAATCGTGGATCAACAAGGCCGGTCTGCCGACTGCGCCTTATCTGGCCATCGAAAGCGTCGAAGACATCCAGGTCGAGCTGGCGCCCTATCTGCCCGGCATCCTGAAAACCGCCCGTCTGGGTTACGACGGCAAGGGTCAGGTACGGGTCAGCACGGCAGAAGAAGCCCGTGCCGCCTATGCCAATCTGGGTGGTCAGGCCTGTGTGCTGGAAAAGATGCTGGAGCTGAAGCTGGAAGTCTCGGCCATTGTCACCCGCGTCAGCACCGCGCAGATCGCCGTGTTTCCGGTGGCGGAAAACAGCCACGAAAACGGCATTCTGGATGTGTCCATCGTGCCGGCGCGCATTGCCCCGGCGCTGGCCGCATCGGCCCAGCAGATGGCGCAAAGTCTGGCCGAAGCGCTAGACTACGTTGGCGTGCTGGCCGTGGAATTCTTTGTGCTGGCCGATGACAGCCTGGTGGTGAATGAAATCGCCCCGCGCCCGCATAATTCCGGCCATTACACCCTGACCGCCTGCCTCACCGACCAGTTCCAGCAGCAAGTGCGTGCCATGTGCGGCCTGCTGCCCGGCCGCACCGACCTGCTCAGCCCGGTGGTGATGGTGAACCTGCTGGGCGATGTGTGGAAGGAAGACGGCCGCGAACCCAACTGGGACGTGCTGGCCGAAGCCCCCAACGCCCAGCTGCACCTGTACGGCAAGAAGCAGGCACGCCCAGGCCGCAAGATGGGCCATTTCAACGTGATGGCCGCCACTGCCGACGAGGCGCTGGAACAGGCTGAAGCGCTGAAGGATACGCTGTAAGCAGCAATCGGCACTGTTGGCATGGCTGCCAGCGGTGCCGCCAAGTTTTCAATATCGCCGATGGCCCCACGATGGCCTGATGGCCCAGCTCGCAAGCAAGGACGTGTCATGACCGGACTCAATACCACCAATCTGAAAAGCCTGAAGAAAATCTACTCCGGCAAGGTACGCGATCTGTACGAGATCGACGACAAGCGCATGCTGATGATCGCCACCGATCGTCTGTCCGCCTTTGACGTGATTCTGGATGATCCCATCCCGGCCAAGGGCCAGATTCTGACCGCCATTTCCAATTTCTGGTTTGAAACCCTGAAGGACGTGGTGCCCAACCACCTGACTGGCGACAAGCCGGAAGACATGGTATCCGCGGAAGACCTGCCGCAAGTGGAAGGCCGCGCCGTGGTGGCCAAGCGCCTGAAGGCTGTGCCGATCGAAGCCGTGGTGCGCGGCTATCTGGCTGGCTCCGGCTGGAAGGAATACCAGAAGTCCGGCACTGTGTGCGGCATCGCCCTGCCGGCCGGTCTGCAGGAATCCAGCCAGTTGCCCGAGCCCATCTTCACCCCGTCCACCAAGGCGGCAGTGGGCGATCACGACGAAAACATCAGCTACGAGCAGTGCGTGGAGATCGTCGGTGCCGAACTGGCCGCCAAGGTCAGTGCCACCGCCATCCTGCTGTACAAGACCGCAGCCGAATTCGCGGCCAAGCGCGGCATCATCATCTGCGATACCAAGTTCGAGTTTGGTCTGGATGAAGACGGCACCCTGGTGCTGATGGATGAAGCGCTGACGCCGGACTCCAGCCGCTTCTGGCCGGCCGACAGCTATGCCGCCGGCAGCAATCCGCCGTCCTTTGACAAGCAGTTCGTGCGCGACTGGCTGGAAGCTTCCGGCTGGAACAAGCAGGCTCCGGCCCCGGCCGTACCGCTGGATGTGCGCGAGAAGACCGCGGCCAAGTATCGCGAGGCGCTGGAACGGCTGACCGGCAACTAAGAGCCGCTAACAAAAACCCTGCTGCGGCGTTGCGCCACCTTGCCGTACCTTGTGTACTGTCTGCGTCGGCGCGCCTTGCCCCAGGGGCGCTGCGCTATTTTGTTAGCCGCTTTAAGTGATCCACCGAATCATCGCTAGAGCAAACGCCCGGCCTGTCCGGGCGTTGTTACGTCTGGCATGCTGCTTGAGTCACTCATGGCCTGCGCTTACACTCACAGGCCATCCTCCCTTGCCAGACGCCGCCATGACCACCATCCAGCCAGTTCTTGCCACGTCCCGCCTGCAGCTGCTGCCCGCGCACATCGGCCTGGCGCGTGCCATGCTGGATTATCAAGTGCGCAACCGCCAGCACTTTGCCGCCTGGGACCCCAAGCCCGGCGACATGTTCTTTACCGAGCTGTACTGGACCATGCAGCTGCGCCAGCAGGCGCTCAGCTGGGAGCAGGGCCGGGGAGCGCGTTTTTTGCTGACCCAGCCGGAGCAGCCACAGCAGATCGTTGGCACGGTCAGCCTCAGCAATATCGTGCGCGGTGTGTTTCAGGCCGCCCACCTGGGCTATGGCATCGACCACACCCTGCAAGGGCAGGGGCTGATGCATGAGGCGGTAACGGAAGTCATCCGCTTTGCCTTTGCCGACTTGCGTCTGCACCGCCTGCAGGCCAATTACCAGCCGGCCAATGCCCGCAGCGCCGCATTATTGCAGCGACTGGGCTTTGTCGAAGAAGGGCTGGCGCGCGATTACCTGTATATCAACGGCCAGTGGCGCGACCATGTGCTCACCTCGCTCACCCATTCCGGTTTCGATCCGCAACAGATGCTGGCCTGAAACCGCATGGCGGTTGCCAGCCACGGCAAAATCATGTTTTCTGCTAACTGATGCCGCCAATGGGGCGCGGCGGCGGTGCAGTCCCCACACCCCGGCAGTCTGGCACCCGGCTATACCGCGCCGGCAAGCCAGACGCCTTATTTCTGCGAGGAAAACATGGAGCATTTCGATCTGCTGGCGGCCGATGGCCACCGCATTCATGGCTGCCGCTGGCTGCCACCCACCGGGCAGGCGCTACGCGCCGTGCTGCTGATCGCCCACGGCATGAGCGAATATGCCGCCCGTTATCAGCCGGTGGCACAGCTACTGGCGGCACAAGGCATTGCGGTCTACGCCCATGACCATCGCGGCCATGGCCCGCATGCCGCCCATCAGGGCTGGTTTGCCGCCGAGCATGGCTGGGACAAGGTGGTAGGCGATGTGGAATGCGTGCGCCGGCACGCAGCGGCGCAGCATCCGGACCAGCCCTTGCTGCTGTTCGGCCACAGCATGGGGTCCTTTATCGCGCGCAGTTATTTCCTGCAGTACGGTGACAAATTGTCGGGCTTGCTGTTGTCCGCCACCGGCTATCGCCAGCGCCCGCTGGCACGTGTGCTGCGTGCCGTGGCCAGGCTGGCAGGACGCTTGGGCGGCATGAATGCACCCAGCCGTTTCATGGCAAGGCTGGTGTTTGGCAGCTTCAATCTGGCTTTTATTCCCGCACGCACCAGCATGGACTGGCTGTCACGCGATCGTGCGCAGGTGGATGCCTATATTGCTGATCCGCTGTGCGGCTTTGATCCCACTCCCGGCTTATGGGTAGACCTGTTCGGCGGCATCATCGCGCTGGAGCAAGGAGAGGCCGCCGCCGCAGGGCGCTTGCCACGGCATTGTCCGGTGTATCTGCTGGCCGGTAGCCGCGATCCGGTCAGCCATGGCCGGCTGGCGCTGGGGCAGCTGGAAATCCGTTACCGCGATGCCGGGCTGATCGACATCCACAGCCACGTCTATCCGGGCGGTCGTCACGAAATGCTCAACGAGAGCAATCGCGCCGAGGTCGTACAGAATATGCAGGTGTGGCTGGACCGGGTGATCAAGCGCTAACGCAGCTGGTTTCAGACGGGGTGGGCGACATGCCACAGCCAGGCTATCCAGCCGCCCCAGGCCAGCCAGTGCAGCAGCACGATCAGCCAGAATGTCAGCTGGTAGCTGCGCTTGCTCGACTTGTGCTGCAGCCAGTGTTGCCCCAGCAAACCACCCGGCCAGCCGCCCAGCAGCTCCAGCCAATGCAATAGTTTTTCCGGCGTGCGGCGACCATGGTGAATAGCCTGGCGCTTGTCCCAGCCATACACGGCAAAGGTCAGCACACTCATGCCGAGGTAAAACAGCAGCGGCCAGAACAGACTGTGGGTGAGTGCAAAGCTACCGGCCGCCAGCAAGGGCGGCAGGGCAAGCAGATTGGCGAGTGGGCGGGGTAGGGACATGGTGCTTCCGAGCAAAAAACACAGTGTAAGCAGCCTGCCAGCGCACGCCAAGCAGGGAGCATCGCCTACTGCTGGACCAGCAGCCTGCGCTGCTGATGGTGAGCACCATGCAGGGTAGGGCTCATGATGCAGATAACCAGGGTGGTGCAACAAAGCCACCCAATACTTTTTCCAACTGGGCTGCGACATGCAGCAAGGCATCGTCTTGCCAGCGCTTGCCTATCAGTTGCACGCCGAAGGGCAGGCTATCGATGCAGCCGCTGGGCAGCACCACGACCGGGTTGCCGGTGACCGAGAACGGAACCGTCATGGACAGCGTTGCTTCCAGATAAGGCAGCATGCTGCTGCCAACCCTGACTCTGGGTGGAGGCCGGTGCGGTGGCATGGCCTGACCGGGATAGGGCTGGACCGGCGCTACTGGGCAGAGCACGGCATCCCACTGATCCAGGAAGTTTTCCAGCGCGCTGATCAGTTGCTCGCGCTGGTTCAGCGCCTGGTTGTAGAGGTGCAGATCCAGCGCCAGTCCCCTGCTGAGACTGTGGGAAATCGCATGTCTGGTTGGCAGGACATGTCGTAGCCAGCTGCCCAGCTTGGCTTGCCAACCGGGCAGGCCAAGGCCGACCTCACTGCCGGCCAATAGGCCGAATGTTTCCCAAGCGGTATGGAGATCGAAGTCGGCTGGCGCGCAACGCACCACGTGCAGGCCGGCAGACCGGAGCCTTGTTTCCACCGCATGTAACCCAGCCTCAATCGCCGGGCTGCACGGCGTGGCGAAATCATCCCACAGTGCAAGGCTGAGTCCTGTCGGCGGCGCGATGTCTGGCGTTAGCGCGGCCGGGGTAAATGGAATAACAGTCGAATCCATGCCATCTGGACCAGCAATCAGGCGATAGCCCAACTGCAAGTCGGCCACGCTGCGCGCCAGTACTCCCATCGACAGCATGTGCCACACACTGCGGCCGGTTTTGCCCAGATGAGCCGGCAGGTGAGGAATATGTCCGGTGCGAGGGATGCGGCCCTCGCTTGCTTTGAGCCCGGCAATGCCGCAGTAAGCGGCAGGGATACGGATGGAGCCGGCAAGATCACTGCCGATTTCCAGCAGAGAAAAGCCGGCGGCAATGGCAGCAGCCGCCCCGCCGGAGCTGCCGCCGGGTGTCCGCGCCAAGTCCCACGGATTGTGTGTGAGGCCGAATAGCGGGCTCCAGCAATGCGGTGCTCCAGCCAGTTCGGGCAGATTGCTTTTGCCCATCAGAATGGCACCGGCAGCACGCAATCGAGCTACCACGGTGGCATCTGCCGTGGGCTGATAGTGTTGCAAGGGCCGGAAACTGGCGGTGGTGCGCAGATCACGGGTACAGAAGCTATCCTTGATGCTGACCGGCAGCCCCTGCAGCGGCGGCAAGCGCATACCCCGCTCCCGGTACGTATCCATGGCAGATGCTGCTTGGCGTGCCGGCTCCCGGTTGAGGGTAATCAGCGCATTGAGCATGGGGTTGTACTGGTCAATGCGCTGCTGGCAGGCATCGACCAGCGCCGAAGTGGTCAAGCGGCCATCCTGTAGCTGTTGCAGGGCGGTGGTGGCGGTCAGCCTGCTCATGTCCAGCAGGGCGGAGGCAGCTAGCTTGTCTGGCATGGGACTTCTCCGGGAGAGGGCAGGCGCAATGCTCTGGGCGTGCCGGTAGCTAAGTGCATGGTGCTAGAGGCTGAACCGCTGCCATGCAAGAAACAGCCAACAGTTGCATGGTGCCGCCAAGACCATGGGTATAACAGTCATGGATGACTGACCTTGCGGTCGGCGCTGCGACACGCGTACTTGCGTGTTAATTGACAGCTTACTTACTAGTAAGTATTGTCGAGCGACAATAATCCATGCCATGCCGGCTAATGACCGGCTGCTGAACCATAATCAGGGCGAGCGCCTGCTCGCCACGTCGACGAGGACGAAACATGACTGCTTATCCGCATTTGCTCTCCCCGCTGGATCTGGGCTTTACCACGCTGAAAAACCGCGTCTTGATGGGCTCCATGCACACCGGGCTGGAAGAAGCGCCTGGTGGCTTCGACAAGATGGCGGCTTTTTATGCCGAGCGCGCCCGTGGCGGCGTCGGCCTGATCGTGACTGGCGGCGTGGGGCCGAATGCCGAGGGCTGTGTGGCCGAGGGGGCCTCCATGCTGGCCGATGAGCAACATGTGCCGGACCACCGCAAGGTGACTGACGCCGTGCATGCGGCGGGCGGCAAGATTGCGCTGCAGATTCTGCACTCCGGCCGCTACAGCTTTCAGGAAAAATGCGTGTCGGCCTCGCCATTGATCGCGCCCATCAATTTCTACCGTCCGCGCGAGCTGTCTGATGCCGAGGTGTGGCAGACCATTGCCGACTTCGCCCGTTGTGCCGGCCTGGCGCAGCAGGCCGGCTATGACGGCGTGGAGGTGATGGGCTCGGAAGGCTATCTGATCAACCAGTTCATCGCCCGTGCCACCAACAAGCGTACCGATGACTGGGGTGGCAGCTTTGCCAACCGCATCCGCTTTGCCATTGAAACCGTCAAGGCGGTACGCGCCGCGGTGGGCAGCGATTTCATCATCATCTATCGCCTGTCCATGCTGGACCTGGTGCAGGACGGCAGCAGCTGGGACGAGGTGGTGCAACTGGCGCAAGAGATCGAGCGCGCCGGTGCCACCATCATCAATACCGGTATCGGCTGGCACGAAGCCCGTGTCCCCACCATCGCCACCATGGTGCCGCGTGGCGGCTTTGCCTGGGTCACCAAAAAGCTGATGGGCAAGGTGAACATTCCGCTGATCACCACCAATCGCATCAATACTCCGGAAGTGGCCGAAGACATCCTCGCCAGCGGCTGTGCCGACATGGTGTCGATGGCGCGCCCCTTCCTGGCCGACCCGGATTTCGTCAACAAGGCGGCTGCCGGCAAAGCCGCTGAAATCAATACCTGTATTGGCTGTAATCAGGCCTGTCTGGACCATATCTTCCAGGGCAAGCTCACCAGCTGTCTGGTGAATCCGCGTGCCTGCCGCGAAACCGAACTCAACTACACCCCGGTGACCCAGGCCAAGAAGCTGGCGGTAGTCGGGGCCGGCCCGGCCGGGCTGGCATTTGCCACCATTGCTGCCGAGCGCGGCCATCTGGTCACGCTGTTCGATTCCGCCAGCGAGATTGGCGGCCAGTTCAATGTGGCGAAGAAGATTCCTGGCAAGGAAGAGTTTTTCGAAACCCTGCGTTACTTCGCGCGGCGCATCGACACCACCGGCGTCACGCTGCGGCTGAACACCCGTGCTGATGCTGCCATGCTGAAAGACTTCGATGAAGTGGTGCTGGCCACCGGCATCGCACCGCGCCTGCCGCAGATCGACGGCATCGACCACCCCAAGGTGCTGAATTATCTGGACGTGCTCAAGCACGGCAAGCCGGTGGGTAAGCGCGTGGCCATCATCGGTGCGGGTGGCATCGGTTTTGATGCTGCGGAATTCCTCACTCACGAGGGGCAGTCGACTTCGCTGGACGTGGCCGCCTTCATGCGCGAGTGGGGGGTGGATATGAGTGTGGAACAGCCTGGCGGCCTCAGCCCGCAAGGCCCGCAACCACATGCCAGCCCGCGCGAGGTGTATCTCTTGCAGCGCAAGCAAAGCAAGGTGGGCGATGGCCTGGGCAAGACCACCGGCTGGATTCATCGCGCCAGCCTGCAGATGAAAAAGGTGAAAATGCTGTCCGGCGTCAGCTACCACAAGATCGACGATGCCGGCCTGCATGTCAGCATCAAGGACGAGCTGCAGGTGCTGCCGGTGGATAACGTCATCATTTGCGCCGGGCAAGATCCGCTGCGCGAACTGCAGCAGCCCTTGCTGGATGCCGGCAAGACCGTGCACCTGATCGGCGGTGCCGATGTGGCGGCCGAGCTGGATGCCAAGCGCGCCATCAATCAGGGGGCCACCCTGGCGGCCGCCATCTGATCAGGCTGTGCTCCGGTCCTCATCATGAAAAATCCCCGCCAGCTGCTGCGGGGATTTTTCTTGCTGCTATGTAGTGTGCTTACAGAAAGTGGCGCAGCGTGTCTTCCAGATTCCTCTCGTTCAGCCGCCCCAGCAGGCTGCCCACCTGCTTGCCATTGCGATCCAGGATAATGCTGTAGGGCAGGGCACCGGCCGGGTTGCCCAGCGTGCGCAGCAGGCTCAGGGTATCGCTGTCGCCCAGTACGATGGGGTAGCTGATTTTCAGCTGGCGGGCGAAGTTGTAGGTTTCGGTCTTGTTGTCCAGCGCAATGCCCACTACCTCTACCCCCTTGGGGGCCAGTCGTTCGCGCAGGGCATTGAGCATGGGCATTTCTTCGCGACAGGGGCCGCACCAGGTCGCCCAGAAATTCACCAGCACCACTTTGCCTTGGTAAGCACGTAGCGAGACGGAATTGCCGGTCTGGTCGGTGAAGCGGGTTTGCGCCAGCGTGGGGGCGGCCAGCGTGCTCAGTGGCAGCAGGCAGAGCAGGGCGGCCAGCAGGCTGGCGCGCAGGGTGGTCGGGCTCATGTGGCCTCCATCATGATGAGTGGCAAGTGGTAAGGGGAATTTCACCCGGATGGTTTTGGAGCAGCGGCCTGCGGCCAAGTTTCATGTCTGGCGGGCAAAATGCGGTCTGCTGCCCCGGTCGCCGCTGGTATATTGCGCCGGCAGGGTACTTGCATGGCAACGATACGCGCTTCATCCTGCAGGGTCGATGCGGCCGAGCCAGGCTGGCCAGTGTGGCATTATGCCAAACAGGATGAGCTGAAGCATTCCTTCATCCTGAAGGCTTGAATTCCCTGGCTCCAACCCCCACCATAGATCAATTCGCAGCAAGTCATCCACCGTCTAGGGGAACCCATGACCGTCCCACATCTGTCCACTGCACTGACCGGCCCCCTGCTGGAACTGGAAAGTCGCATTCTTACCGCCCAGCCCCACATCGAGCACTGGTTCCGCAGTCAGTGGCATAACCACGCCGCACCGTTTTACGGCTCGGTCGACTTGCGCAACAGCGGTTTCAAGCTGGCCCCGGTGGACATGAATTTGTTCCCCGGCGGACACAACAATCTCAATCCGGATTTCCTGCCCTTGTCCATCCAGGCGGCGCAGGCCGCCGTGGAAAAGGTCTGTCCGGAAGCGCGCAGCATCTTGCTGATTCCGGAAAACCACACCCGTAATACCTTCTATCTGCAAAATGTGGCCACGCTGGTGCACATTTTCGAGCAGGCCGGCCTCAAGGTACGGCTGGGCACGCTGAACCCGGAAATCACCGAAGTCACCGAGCTGACCAGCGCCGGCGGCGACATCGTCAAGCTCGAACCCATCCTGCGCCAGGGCAACCGCCTGAAGCTGGCCGACGGTTTCAATCCCTGCGTGGTACTGCTCAACAACGACCTGTCCGGCGGCATCCCCGATATCCTCAAGGATCTGGAGCAGAACCTGCTGCCGCCGCTGCATGCCGGCTGGGCCGTGCGCCGCAAGAGCAACCACTTCACTGCCTACGACCAGGTGGCCGATCAGTTCGCGCAGCTTATTTCCATCGACCCGTGGATGATCAACCCCTACTTCGTCAACTGTAACGGGCTGGATTTCCATGCCCGCCAAGGCGAGGACGCACTGGCCGAATCCGTGGCCAGCACGCTGGACAAGATCGCCGCCAAATACCGTGAATACGGCATCAAGAACGACCCCTTTGTCATCGTCAAGGCCGATGCCGGCACCTATGGCATGGGCGTGATGAGCGTGAAGAGCCCGGAAGAAGTCATCGGCCTCAATCGCAAGGCGCGCAACAAGATGTCGGTGGTGAAAGAAGGGCTGGAAGTCTCCGAAGTCATCGTGCAGGAAGGGGTCTACACCTTCGAAACGGTAGAAGACGCCGTGGCCGAACCGGTGGTGTACATGATGGACCGCTTTGTTACCGGTGGTTTCTACCGCGTGCATACCGGCCGTGGCATTGACGAAAACCTCAACGCACCGGGCATGCAGTTTGTGCCGCTGTCGTTTGAAACCCCTTGCCTGCCGGACAAGCACGGCTCGCCGGACTGTGCGCCCAACCGCTTCTACGCCTACGGCGTGATTGCCCGTCTGGCGCTGCTGGCCGCTTCGCTGGAGCTGGAAAACACCGACCCCGAGCGCGACTGAGGCCATGAAGCAGCTGCGCGGCCTGTTGCTACTGCTGTTGCCCATGCTGGCAGCAGCAGCCAGCTTTGATTGCAGCAAGGCGGCAAGTGCCACCGAGCAGGCCATTTGCAGCCAGCCGGCGCTGTCGGCGCTGGACGAGCAATTGGCCGCCGCCTATCGCCAGCACAATCAGCAAGGCCTGCTGCAGGACAATCAGCGCCAGTGGCTGGCCGGACCGCGCGCCGAGTGCAAGGCCGATGTTGCCTGCCTGCAAAGCCGTTATCAGCAGCGGCTGGAGCAATTGCAGGGGGCAACGCTGATCCGCCAGCGCATCGACAATGCCGCGCCGGCTTACCGCTTTGACATCAGCTTGCTCAACTGGGGCGAACGCGACTGGGCGGCGGAAGGCCCGGCGCTGATCAACATCATCGACAAGCGCAGCCAGCGCCAGCTGCAGCAGCTGCGGCTGGACAATGTGTATATGGCGCATGGCGACGATGGCAAGCCGCTGGTCAATTCGGCGCGGCTGTATGATTTGCAGGGCGTGATCAATGTGGCTGACTTCAACTTTGATGGCCATGCCGATTTCGCCGTACAGAACGGCAATGACGGCCCCTATGGCGGCCCCACCTACAGCGTTTATCTCTACGACAGCACCAGCACGCAGTTTGTATTGAGCGATGAATTATCGACGCTGACCGCCGAAACGCTGGGCATGTTCCAGGTGGATGCCAAACGCAAGCGGCTGAGCACCTTTGCTAAAAGTGGCTGCTGTTACCACGAAACCACCCACTACCAGTTTGATGCCCGCCACCGCCTGCAGGCCGTGGAGCGGCTGATTGAAGACGCGCAGGACCCGGCAGGCAAACAGGTGCGGGTGACTCGCGAAACCCTGGTCAACGGCCGCTGGAAAACATCTACCCGGCGCTATGCGCTGGATGCCTACTATCATCAATGAATCCGATGGCCGTCAGCCGGCCCGCCAGTGCGTGCTGGCGAAACCCTGGAGAGCACTATGCGTATCCTGTTCATCGCCGACCCGCTGGAACAGTTCAAGATTTACAAGGACACCACCTTTGCCATGATGGAAGAGGCGGCGCGACGCGGCCATGCCATCAGCTATGCCCAGGCGCACCAGCTGTCGGTGGAAGGCGGCCGCCTGCTGGTGGATGCCCGTGGTCTGACTGTCACTGACGAACGCAAGGGTGACCATCCGGCCTGGTACAAGCTGGACGATGTACACCGCCAGCCGCTGACCGCTTTCAATGCGGTGGTGATGCGCAAGGACCCGCCCTTCGACATGGAATACCTGTACGCCTCCCAGCTGTTCACGCTGGCCGAGGCGCAAGGCGTCAAGGTGTTTACCAGCGGCCAGGCGCTGCGTGACTTCAACGAAAAGCTGGCCATCCTCAATTTCCCGGAGCTGACGGCCCCCACCATGATCACCGGTGAAACACCACGGCTGAAGGCCTTTATCCGCCAGCATCTGGATGTGATTCTCAAGCCGCTGGACAGCATGGGTGGCGACAGCATTTTCCGGGTGACGCCAAACGACCCCAATCTGTCGGTGATTCTGGAAACCATTACCCTGCGCGGCAAGCGCACCATCATGGCGCAGCGCTATATCCCGGAAATCCGTGATGGCGACAAGCGCGTGCTGGTGATTGACGGCGTACCGGTGGACTACTGCCTGGCGCGCATTCCGGCGGCCGGTGAGACCCGGGGCAATCTGGCGGCCGGTGGCCGTGGCGAAGCCCGTCCGCTGAGCGCGCGCGACCGGGAAATCGCCGAAGCGGTCGGCCCGGAGCTGAAAAAGCGCGGCATCCTGCTGGCCGGGCTGGATGTCATCGGCAATTACCTGACCGAAGTGAATGTCACCAGCCCCACCTGCTTCCGCGAAATCATGGACCAGACCGATATCAATGTCGCCGGCCTGTACATCGACGCACTGGAACGCGCTACCGCACATTAAGCCTTGCCATCAGCCTGTCATCTGCCGGCGGCAACATCGCCGCTGGCAGGGGCTGGCTCGCTTGCCCGGCTGGCCGGTAGCGCTTAACATGCCGCTCGCCGGGCCGGCACAATGCCACCCGCCATCCGCGCAATCACTGGATCTGACATGAGCAAGCATGAGGAAAGCCCGTTCAAGGGCAAGACCGGCGTCCGCCGGCTGATCAACGCCTTCGGTTACTCGCTGGACGGCATCAAGGCGGCCTGTCGCCACGAGGATGCCTTTCGCCAGCTGGCCTTGCTGGCCTGCATCCTGATTCCCTGTGCGCTGTTCCTGGTGCCGGCCAGTCCGCTGGCACGGGCCATGCTGGTGGCCAGCTCGCTGGCCACCCTCATCATCGAATTGCTCAATTCCGCCATTGAAGCTGCGGTCGATCACACCTCGCTGGAGCGCCACCCGCTGGCCAAGCGTGCCAAGGACATGGGCAGCGCCGCCCAGCTGCTGGGCTTGATCAATCTGGCAGCGGTATGGCTGCTGGTGTTGTTCGGGCGCTAACGCCGCAAGCCGCAGCGCGACAGAGACTGCGCCAGCAGTGATAGCAGGCTGGCCAGCAGGAAGGCGCTATGGCTTTCCAGTCGCGGCAGCAGCAGTACCAGCGTCAGGCAGAATGCAGCAAAGGAAAAGCGCCCCAGCAGCATGCCGCGTAGCAGGGTCTGCACCGCAGCAGGCCCCTGTGCCTGCTGGATCGATGCCGTCATCACCACCCCCAGCAGTGGAAATACCGCCAATACGCCGCTCCAGGCAGGCCCCAGCCGGTGCGCTGCCGTACTCACCCCCAGCGTCAGCACGGCAGCGGCCAGCATGCGCAGCCACAGCCGGTCGGGGCTGCTGCTGTCCAGCGCTGGTTTGGGTGGCCGTGGCAGCAAGACGTAATTGCCACTGACGCTGAGTGCCGCGATACCCAACGCCAGCAGGAGCGAGGGCGTCAGTTGCTGCAATAGCAGCGCGGCCAGCAGCCAGCCACTCAGGGCCGCAGCCAGCGCCACTGGCCAGTGTTGGCGACTGGCGGTGCGGGCATAGATCAGGTTGAACACTTCGGATGCCGCAATGGCTGCGATGGCTTGCATGGCGGCCATGGCAGCAAAGGCCTTGCCCTGCTCGTGCGCCAGCAGCCACAGAATGGGGCCGGCGACGATGGGCAGGCCGGACAGCCAGCCGGCGAAGCCGGGGCCGCGGTAACGTGCCACCAGCGACAGCAAGTACAACAAGGTGGGGATCAGGGTCAGTTTGAGCAGCAGCATGCAGTGGACCGGTAACAACAGCCGGCTCAGCATAGCATGTGAATGGCATGGCCCGCCTTGTCGGGCTGCCTGCCGGCGTGCTTGCGTGTATGCTGGTCGGCCCCTGTCATGTCAATCGAGAGGATGCATATGCTGTCACCGGCAGATTCTGGCGTGGAAGAACTGGTGCTCAATCTGGTGCTGTGGCTGAAACTGGCGGTCGAAGCCTGTGGTGCGCTGGTGATAGGCGTGGGTGTGCTGTTTGCTGGCGTGCGTTACCTGCAGCGCTGCTTCCAGCCGGGGATGATGCAATACAACGCGGTGCGGCTGAGCTTTGCCCGTTTTCTGGCGCTGGCGCTGGAATTGCAGCTGGCGGCCGACATCCTGTCTACCGCAGTAGCCCCTAGCTGGGACCAGATCGGCAAGCTGGCCGCCATTGCCGTACTGCGTACAGCGCTCAATTTTTTCCTCGCCCAGGAAATTCGCGATACCGAGCAGGCCGATCAGCCACCGCAGAGCTGACGGCTCTGTGCTGGCACTACCAGTTTGCTCAGCAGTCTTCAGCGTGCCTGGCGCCGGTACAGGTAGCCGGGATAAACCCGGATGCAGCCGCTGGCGTCTTCGACCTTGCCATATTCCCCCACCAGCTCCCAGCTGGCCCCGTTGGCTTGCAGTATCCGGTAGACCGGGCTGCCGGCCTGATAAAACAGCAAGTCATTGCCATGGAAGTGGTCGAGCGGCAGCAGGGGGTGCTGGCTGGGCAGCACCAGCAGCATGGCCGCCGTTTGCACGTCCATGTCGGCCAGTTGTTCGCGGTCGGCGGCCACCATGCCGCAGAAGGCTAGCAGGAAGGCAAGCGGCAGCATCAGCCAGTGGCCGCTGAGCAGGCCGAACAGGGTGAGAATGGTGGAGCCGGTAAAAAAGAAGCTGCTGTGTGTTTTCATGATCGGGTTCATTGCCTGGGCTTGTGGCCTGCAAATGGCAAACGCCGCCTGGCCGGAGGCGGCGTTGTGCGGGTAGGTATGGCTCCGTCGCGGGAAGCTGCGTCACTGGCACAATTAATCCGGCAGTTTTGTCGGAAGATGGTGCAGCGCATGTCTGTAATTATATGAGTATTTTCCTGAAATTAAGCAATAAAAACAGAGTGTTGTGAATGCTGCTGGCGTAGCTGCAATAGCCACCTGTATTGTACCGGCCTGACAAAAAAACAACGCCACCCGAAGGTGGCGTCATGGTGTGCTGCAGCGCTCTGCGCTTTACTCTTCTGCCGGCTTGGCTTCCGGCGGCGCAATCACCTCACTGTAGCCACATTCCTTCTGCGGGCAGACTTTCTCGGTACCGCGACGCTTGGTGGTCTTGATCGTGAGGATAGGCCAGTTGCACTTGGGGCAGGGCTCGGCTACCGGCGGGTTCCAGGTGGCGTACTTGCACTTGGGATAGGTATTGCAGCTGTAGAACAGCTTGCCGTAGCGGCTCTTGCGCTCAATCAGGTGGCCGGTCTTGCATTCCGGGCATTCCACACCGGTGTCGCGTGGCTTTTCCAGC
This sequence comes from Aquitalea sp. FJL05, assembly GCF_003852595.1. NCBI lineage: Bacteria > Pseudomonadati > Pseudomonadota > Betaproteobacteria > Neisseriales > Chromobacteriaceae > Aquitalea > Aquitalea sp. FJL05. The sequence continues at coordinate 59,427 of NZ_QAJS01000018.1, read as the reverse complement.
GGCTCGATGTGTTTGCACTTGGGGTAATTGGCGCAACCGATGAACTTGCCGTAACGGCCCTTCTTGATGTGCAGTTCGCCACCGCAGTCCGGGCAGACCCGGCCTTCGATCACTGTCGGTGCTTCGGCCTCTTCGGCGGCCTGTTCGGCGGTTTCACCCATATTGCGGGTGTAGTCGCAGTCCGGGTAGCCGGTGCAGGCGATGAAGCGGCCGCGCTTGCCAAACTTGATGGACAAGGGCTTGCTGCATTTCGGGCAGGCTTCGTCCAGGCTTTCGGTGGTGACTTCTGCGCGGGAAATGCTCTCCTTTTCCGCCAGCTGCTTGGAAAAACCCTTCCAGAAGCTGTCCATCACCGGCACCCACTCACGCTGGCCACTGGCGATATCATCCAGCTGGTTTTCCAGCTTGGCGGTGAAGTTGTAGTCCACGTACTGACTGAAATGCTCAGTCAGGAATTTGTTGACGATGTCGCCGGTGTCGGTGGGCTGGAAGCGCTTCTTGTCGAGGATGACGTATTCGCGGTCTTTCAGCGTGGAGATGATGCTGGCGTAGGTGGAAGGACGGCCGATGCCGAATTCTTCCAGCGCCTTCACCAGACTGGCTTCGGAGAAGCGCGGCGGCGGCTGGGTGAAGTGCTGCTCGCCATACAGCTTGTCCACCGGCAGGCTGTCGCCTTCTTCCAGTAGCGGCAGCTTGGCGTTGTCTTCGTCCTCGGCATCATCCACGTCTTCCTCGTACACGGCGAGGAAGCCGGCAAAGGTCTGCACCTGGCCGCTGGCACGGAAGATGCCCTCGCCCATGGTGATGTCCACGCTGGTGGTGTCGAACTTGGCCGGTGCCATCTGGCAGGCCAGGGTACGCTTCCACACCATGTCGTACAGCTTGAACTGGTCGGTGGTCAGGAAGGGCTTGACCGAGTCCGGTGTGCGCAGGATGGAGGTGGGGCGAATCGCCTCATGCGCCTCCTGGGCATTCTTGGACTTGTTCTTGTAGGCAACGGCGTTCTTGGGCAGAAAGTCGTTGTTGAAGGTGTCACTGATATAGCTGCGGATTTCTTCCACGGCTTCATTGGCCAGTGCCACCGAGTCGGTACGCATATAGGTGATCAGACCGACCGTGCCCTGGCCGATGTCGATACCTTCATACAGCTGCTGCGCGGTCCGCATGGTGCGGTCGGTGGTCATGCCCAGCTTGCGTACGGCTTCCTGTTGCAGCGTCGAGGTCGTGAAAGGGGCAGCCGGGCTGCGCGATTTCTTTTTCTTCTCGATGGTGGTGACCGTGGCTGGCTGGTTTTGCAGACGCGCCAGGATGTCGGCGTGTTCGGCATCACCCGGAATGGCGAACTGATCCAGCTTCTGGCCGGCCAGTGTGGTCAGCTTGGCCGAGAACTTGGTTCTGCCCTTGTGGCTGTCCAGATGCACCGACCAGTATTCCTGCTGCACAAAGGCCTTGATCTCGTTCTCGCGTTCGCAGATCAGGCGCAGTGCCGGGCTTTGTACCCGACCTGCCGACAGGCCGCGGCGGATTTTCTTCCACAGCAGCGGCGACAGATTGAAACCCACCAGATAATCCAGGGCGCGGCGTGCCTGTTGGGCATCGACCAGATCCTGGGCGACTTCGCGCGGGTTGCCGATGGCTTCCAGTACCGCGTTCTTGGTGATTTCGTGGAACACCACGCGCTGGGCGGTTTTGCCCTTCAACAGCTTTTTGCTGTTGAGGATCTGCACCAGATGCCAGGAAATGGCTTCACCTTCGCGGTCCGGGTCAGTGGCCAGGTAGACATGGTCCACCTCGGCCACCGCCTTGACGATGGCGTCTACATGTTTGCTGTTGCGGGCGATCAGCTGGTACTTCATGGCAAACCCCTTTTCCGGGTCTACCGCACCGTTTTTCGGTACCAGATCGCGCACGTGACCGTAGGAAGCCAGGACTTCGAAGTCCGGTCCCAGGTATTTCTTCAGCGTTTTTGCCTTGGATGGCGACTCAACGATCAAGAGGCTGGAGGGCATGTTTTCGTTTCAGTGTGTACCGGAGGAGCTCCGGCTGATAGCGGTTCTATCTATCAAACAAGAGCGCGTGTGGCGCTCTTGTGCAAAATTCCGTGCAGTCTCGTCAGGCGAGGCGGGATGTTAAGCCCGTCGCACCGGCGCTGACAAGTCATTGCATGGTGGGTTCGCCATGAATGGCGTCCAGCAATTCTTCGCCCAGCAGGATGGGCAGTTCTGCCTTTTGCGCCCACAACACCATCAGTGCCACCAGTTTGGCCGAGCCGACATTGATATCGTCGTCCGGCAATTCAAACAGGCGGTCAATCACCATTTCGCGCTGCGAGGGCGACAGCGCGCCGTGGTCTTCCAGAAACTGGATCAGGCCGCGCACCTCGGTTGGCAGGCGTTCCTGCTCGGCATCGGCATAAATGCGCATGCCCGAGGCGTCGTCCGCGCTGGCATACAGGCCTTCCACCATATTGGCGACATTGTCCAGCCAGTCCAGCGCGTCGTTGATTTCCTCGTCTTCGAAGCCGGCGGCTTCCAACTGGCGCATCAGTGTGCCGCGGTCACCAAAGGCATCCGGGTCACGGTATTGCTCGAACAAATAAGTGAGAACGTCAAACATCAGGTCTTCTTCAAATGAGCTGCTACAGAATCCAGTCTGAATCAGACCAGTCGCTGGACCTGCCCGCCAGGCAGGCTGGTGAGCTTGCCGGCAAGCTCCAGCTCGAGCAGCATCGCGTAAACCTCCCCTTGCGTCAACCCGAGTTGCTGCGCCAGCCACTCGCTGCTGACCGGGTCGAAGCCCATCAGGGTGAGAATCTGCTCTGCCGCCGGTGCCGGATCTGCTGCGCGAACAGGGGCTGCCGGCGCGCTGCGGCTCAGCCGGCCCACTTCTTCCAGCACGTCTTCCACCGACTCCACCAGCCGGGCGCCATCCTTCAGCAACCGGTGGCAGCCACGTGCCTGCGGATTGTTGATCGAGCCAGGCACGGCCATGACTTCGCGCCCGCTTTCGGCCGCGAGCCTGGCGGTAATCAGCGAGCCGGAGTTGATATTGGCCTCCACCACCAGGCAGCCGCGGGAAAGGCCGGCAATGATGCGGTTGCGGCGCGGGAAGTGGCCGGCCAGCGGACCGGCACCCAGCGGGAATTCAGACAGGATCAGCCCGGCACTGCCAATCTGGTGTGCCAGTGCACGGTTGCTGGCGGGATATACCCGATCGATGCCGGTGCCGATCACCGCGATGGTGGAGCCTGCCGCGGCCAGCGCACCCTGGTGTGCCGCGGCGTCGATGCCGCTGGCCAGTCCGCTGACGATGGTGTAGCCGTGCTCAGCCAGACGCTGGGCAAAGTCGCTGGCGATCTGCTTGCCCGGCGGCGTGGCGCTGCGGCTGCCCACCATGGCCAGCATGGGCTGTTGCAGTAATTCCCGACGACCGCGAGCAAACAGCAGCGGCGGTGGCGATGCGGTTTCTGCCAGCGCTTGTGGATAGTCGTCATCCTGCAGGCTGAGCAGGCTGCACTGCTCGCCTTCGGCCCAGGCCAGCGCGGCGTCAACGTCCGGCTGCGCCACCCGCTCGCGCAGGGCCATGGCCGCCTGCTGGCCGATCAGCGGCGTGGTTTGTGACTGCCCGGCAGCCACGGCATGGCTGGCCGAACCAAAGCTGGCGATCAGCTTGAGAAAGCCGGCCGGGCCAATGCCCGGTGTCAGTGCCAGCAGCAGCCAGTCGCCGGAGGACTCGCTCATTCGCTTTCCGGTGCGGCCACGACATCACCGACGCTGGCCGCGTCGGTGCTTTCCAGCACCAGCCCGTACGACACCTTGTCAAACACCCGGTAGATGAAAATCTTGCCGATGGTCTGGCCTGGCAGCATGACCGACTTTTTCTGACCGTCGGCAGTGATGATGGAAACCGGCTTGCCGTTCTTGTAGATGCTGAGCACGTCGCCGGCTTCGACCTGTTCGCGCCGGCCCCGGTTGATCACTATATTGGAATACTGTGCGGCGCCATCCACGCCATCGTAGATCGAGATGATCTGGCCGCGGATGTCGCTGTCCGGGCTGTGCGGTACGTAGCTGACAAACTGGTCTTTCGGAGCTTTGATCAGGCGGTCGCCCACCAGGATTTCACCAGCCACGCTGGTGATGTGCATGCTTTGTACATCCTCACCCAGCTTGTCCACCACCACGTCGCCACCGTACATCACTTCGTAGCCGAGGTTTTCCTTGGTGTCGGGGTCGATCAGTGCCTTGCCGGCGCGGTAGGCCTGCCAGTTGCCCACTTCGCCGACGCCATTGGCATAGACGCGGTCGCCGGTGCCGAAGGCCAGCCGTTGTTCCGGTCCGGCAATCAGCCTGGGTGCCAGGCTGAATTCTTCTTCATTGACCACCAGCGGACGGCTGAGGAAGGGCTCGATGGCCTTGGCCGGAATGCTGGGAATCGCCTTGCCCACGTCGGACATGCGTATTTGCGGTGACAGCCGGAGTTCGCCCTGGCCACCTTTTTCCAGCGACAGCCGCGGCTGGCCGTTGACATAGCTCAGTACCAGTACGTCGCCGGGGTAGATCCAGTGCGGGTTCTTGATGTCGCGCTTGTTCATCTGCCACAAGCTGGGCCATTTCCATGGGCTCTTGAGGTAGCGACCCGAAATGCCCCACAAGGTATCGCCCTTGCTCACGGTATAGCGCTCAGGTGCGCCGGGCTTGATGGTGAGCGTGTCGGAAAATGCCGGGAGAGCCAGTCCCAGAGCCAAAGCAAGCGATATAATACTTTTACGCATGAAAAGTGCCCCAATATTGAGTGTAACGAGCGCCCGCGAGCGCTCCTTTGACAAACGAGCATGCGTCAGACCCGTCTATTATCGACGTGCTGATGGCATTACGACAACTTGGAGCAAGAAAACCGATGGCGCTGCTGAACATTCTGCATTATCCGGATGCGCGTCTGCATACCGTGGCCACGCCGGTCGAGACTTTTGACGCTGCCCTGCAGACCCATATCGACAATATGTTTGACACCATGTACGAGGCCAAGGGCATCGGCCTGGCCGCGACCCAGGTGGACTACCACCAGCGGCTGGTGGTGATGGACATTTCCGAAGAACATAACGAGCGTCGCGTCTTCATCAATCCGGTCATTACCGAAAAAGAAGGCGAAACCGTGTACGAAGAGGGCTGCCTGTCGGTACCCGGCATCTACGACAAGGTGACCCGTGCCGAACGCGTCAAGGTGCGTGCCCAGGATGCCACCGGCAAGGTGTTCGAGCTGGAGGCCGACGGCTTGCTGGCCATCTGCATCCAGCACGAAATCGACCATCTGGATGGCAAGGTATTCGTTGAATACCTGTCCGAGCTCAAGCAGGGCCGGATTCGCACCAAGATGAAAAAGCGCGAAAAGCAGAATATGTAAGCCCGTGGCCGGTCGTGACAGCGGCCGGCCTGCTTATCCCACACCCGAGACACGGTCAGCCCTGTCTCTTGTTTTTTCAGGTTCACGATGAAACTGATTTTTGCCGGTACGCCGGAATTCGCCGCCGCAGCGCTCAAAGCCCTGTTGGCTGCCGGGCATGAAATTGCCCTGGTGCTGACCCAGCCGGACCGCCCGGCGGGGCGTGGCATGAAACTCAAGCCCAGCCCGGTGAAGCAGGTCGCACTGGAACATGGCTTGCGGGTGGAGCAGCCGGTTTCCCTCAAGACGGCAGAAGCCCAGGCCATGCTGCAGGATATCGGCGCAGAGCTGATGGTGGTGGCCGCCTATGGCCTGCTGCTGCCCAAGGCGGTGCTGGACATCCCGCCGCGCGGCTGCCTCAATATCCACGCCTCACTGTTGCCGCGCTGGCGTGGTGCCGCGCCGATACAGCGCGCCATCCTGGCCGGCGACAGCGAAACCGGCATCACCATCATGCAGATGGATGTGGGGCTGGATACCGGTGACATGCTGTCCATCCATCCGCTGGCCATTGCTGCCGATGACACCGCCGCCAGCCTGCACGACAAGCTGGCCGTATGTGGTGCCGAAGCCATTGTCAGCACGCTGGCGCAACTGGACAGCCTGCAGGCACAGCCGCAGCCGGAAGAGGGCGTGAACTACGCCCACAAGCTGACCAAGGCTGAGGCCGAGGTGGACTGGTCGCTGCCGGCCGACACCATTGCCCGTGCCATTCGGGCCTACAACCCGGCTCCGGGCGCGTTTACCAAGCTGGACGGCGAGCCGCTCAAACTGTGGTTTGCCCATGCCATTGTCGGCCAGGGCGAAGCCGGAGTCGTGCTGTGTGCCGATGCCGAGGGCGTGGTGGTGGGCAGTGGGGACGGGCTGGTGGTACTCAGCCAGTTGCAAGCAGCGGGTGGCAAGCGCCTGAGTGCGCGTGATTTTGCTGCCGGCCGTGCCGCGCTGGCGGGAACCCGTCTGGGCGGCTGAGCGTCACAACAGGCCAGAGCAAAGGAGGCTAGCGTGAATAATCTGATCAAGACGGCCATGCTGATGGCCGCCTTCGTGGCCTTCCTCGGCATCATCGGTGCCATGGTGGGCGGCAAGAGCGGCCTGTTGCTGGCCTTGCTGTTTGCTGGCGGGATGAATCTGTTTGCCTACTGGAATTCCGACCAGATGGTGTTGCGCATGTACAACGCGCAGGAAGTGGATGCCCGCACCGCTCCTGAATTTTACGGGATGGTGGCCGAGCTGGCGCAGCGTGCTGGCCTGCCCATGCCCCGGGTCTACGTCATCCATGAAGACCAGCCCAATGCCTTTGCCACCGGGCGCGACCCGGAACACGCCGCCGTGGCAGCTACCAGCGGCATCATGCGCATGCTGGACTACCGCGAACTGCGTGGCGTGATGGCGCACGAACTGGCCCACGTGCGCCACCGTGACACGCTGATCTCCACCCTGTCGGCCACCATGGCCGGCGCGGTGTCGGCACTGGCCAGCTTCGCCATGTTCTTTGGCGGGCGGGACGAAAACGGCCGACCGGTCAATCCGCTGGCCGGCATCCTGGTGGCGCTGCTGGCCCCGCTGGCCGCCAGCGTCATCCAGATGGCCATTTCCCGGGCGCGCGAATTTGAAGCCGACCGTGGCGGTGCCGAGATTTCTGCTGATCCGCTGGCATTGGCTGCAGCGCTGCAGAAGATCGAGTACTACGCTCAAGGTATTGCCATGCCCACGGCGCAGGCGCACCCGGAAACCGCGCAGATGATGATCATCAACCCGCTCTCCGGTCTGAGCATGGGCGAGCTGTTCCGCACCCATCCGCATACCGAGGAGCGCATTGCCCGCTTGCATGCTATGGCGCGCGGCGTGGGCTGAACGTATCATGCGCCTCTAGCAAGGATCTGTTGCCGCCGGATCAAGCAAGACTGCTTGGTTTCCGGCGCGGGCAGAGACCCACGGGCCGGTGCCGCCAGATGCGAGCCGGCCGTTATCAACGGCGAGAACGCAGTCCTCGCCGTTTGCCATTTAAGGTTTTGACATGCATCGCATACAGCAACTGGCCGCCGACGTGCTGGGCCAGGTGGAATCCGGCCATACCCTGACCGAGGCCCTGGCCCAAGCCCAGCGCCAGGGCAGTGAACTGACGCCGCAAGAGCGCGCCGCCTTGCAGGACATCTGCTACGGCAGCCTGCGCCAGCTGGCGCGTCTGCGCTTCTGGCTGCGGCGGCTGGTCCCCAAAGCCCTGCCGGAACCACAGCTGGAACGGGTGCTGCTGGTAGCGCTTTATCAGCTGGTGTATACCCGTGCCGCCGATTACGCCATCGTCAACGAGGCGGTCAAACTGTCCGAGCGCTTGGCGCGCGGCAAATTCAAAGCCCTGGTCAACGGCGTGTTGCGCAATTTCCTGCGTCAGCGCGAAGAAATGCTGCGCCTGGCGGACAAGGATCTGGAAGCAGCCACCAATCATCCGCGCTGGTGGATCAAGGCTGTGCAGCAGGCTTATCCGCAGCAATGGTCTTCGGTGCTGGAGTGGAATAACAGCCATCCGCCGATGACGCTGCGTGTCAATGCGCGCAAGAGTACGGTGGCCGGCTACCTGGCGCAGCTGGAAGCTTTGGGCATGGCCGCAAGCGCGTTGGATGATATCTGCGGCATCCAGCTGGAAAAGCCGGTCAATGTGCGTGAACTGCCGGGTTTTGCCGAAGGCGTGGTCTCGGTACAGGACTGGGGCGCGCAGCAGGCTGCCGTGCTGCTCGACTTGCAGCCCGGACAGCGGGTACTGGATGCCTGTGCCGCTCCCGGCGGCAAAACCTGCCATATGCTGGAGCTGGCCGATCTGCAACTGACTGCGCTGGACATCGATGCCCAGCGACTGGAGCGGGTGGCCGACAATCTGCAGCGCTGCGGGCTGAGTGCCAGCCTGCAGGCCGCGGATGCCGGCCGCAGCGCCGACTGGTGGGATGGCCAGCCGTTTGACCGCATTCTGGCCGACGTGCCCTGCTCGGCATCTGGGGTGGTGCGCCGTCATCCGGACATCAAGTGGCTGCGTCGCCCCGGCGATTTTGCCGCGCTGGCGCGCCAGCAGGCAGTGATGGTTGACACGCTATGGGGGCTACTCGCCTCCGGGGGCAAAATGCTTTACGCTACGTGCTCGATTTTTCCGGAAGAAAATCAGCAGCAGCTGGCCGCATTCCTGGCGCGTCATTCCGATGCCGAATGCCTGAATCAGCAACAACTGTTGCCCTGTGAGCGTCATGACGGTTTCTATTACGCGCTGCTTGCGAAACATTAGCCTGGTGTTATGGCTACTGGTCTGTGCCGTCAACACGGCGCAGGCCGATGGCATTCTTGCGCGCCGCGCCGATGCCGAGCTGACCCAGGATGGCCAGCTGTCGCTCAGTACCCGCTTTCAGACCAAACTGTCCAGTGGCCTGAGCGATGCCCTGGGGCAGGGCGTGGTCCTGACTTTCCGGCTGGAATTCGAACTCACCCGGCCGCGCAGTACCGCTTACTATCTCAACCTGAAAGAATGGTTCGAGCCGCATGCCAGCCTGGCTTTCAAGCTGTCCTACCAGCCACTGACCAGTCGTTACCGCATTACCATCGGCAGTTTTTCCAATTATTACCGCACCCTGGCTGAAGCCATGGGCGCGCTCGGCTCGATTCAGGACTGGCGCGTCTTGCAAAGCGGTGCGCTCGATCCGCGCAGCGCCGGCAGTGTCGCTGGCCGGGTGCGGCTGGTGCTGGACATCAGTGAGCTGCCCAAGCCATTCCAGATCAATGCCCTGGGCTCGGGGGAGTGGAGTCTGTCTTCCAACTGGACGGCCATCAGCATGAAAGATGGCAGCTGATGCGTTACGCAGCCATTGCTCTGGCAACGTTCGGCGCCATCATGCTTTACCTGCTGGCGGTAGCCACCGGCAATGCCTCCAAGCTGGCCGAGTACTACTGGTGGGTGTTTGGCCTGAACAGCCTGTTGCTGCTCGGCCTGCTCGGCGTGGTGGGCCGCCAGCTGCTGCGCCTGCGCCAGCGGGTCAAGGGCCGCGTGTTCGGGGCCAAGCTGACCCAGCGCCTGGTGATGATGTTTGCCGTGGTGGCGCTGGTGCCGGGCTTGCTGGTGTTTACCATCTCGGCCCAATTCCTGACGCGCAGCATTGAAAGCTGGTTCGATGTCCGGGTGGAGTCGGCGCTGGACCGTGGCCTGGAGCTGGGCAAGGGCGCACTCAACTATGTGCTGGAAGACGTCGCCCGCAAAAGCCGCGTGGTGCTGGATGATATCGACGGCCTGCCTGGCAGCATGTTGCCTTCGCGGCTGGAACGGCTGCGCGAACAGCTGGGCTTGCGCGAGCTGGCCATTTTCAACAAGTCGGGGCAGCTGCTGAATTTTGCCAGCAATAATACCCACCAGCTGCCGCAGCAGCCCGCCCGCGATACCTTGCGTGGCCTCAAGCTGCGCCAGGGCAGCAAGAGCATCGAAAATGAGACGGGTGGCCTGACGCTCAAGGTGCTGCTGCCGTATCGCACGCTGGACGGCGACTGGCGCGTGTTGCAGGTGGTGCAGACCGCACCGCAGACCATTGCCCATGATGCCGAGCAGATTGAAACTGCCCGCGCCGAATACCACCAGTTGCTGCTGTCGCGCGATGGCCTGAAAACCTTCTACATGCTGACCCTGGCGCTGGCCTGCCTGCTGGCGCTGACTTCGGCCCTGGCTTTTGCCTTGTTCCTGTCCGAGCGACTGTCCGCACCGCTGTCCGAACTGGCCGCAGGCACCCGTGCCGTGGCCCAGGGTGACTTTTCCAAGCGTCACCCGGTCTATCGCCGCGACGAACTGGGCATGCTCACCACCCTGTTCAACCGCATGACCCAGCAGCTGGAAGAGGCACGCCAGACCGCCAACCAGAACCAGCGGGCACTGGAGAGCGGCAAGCTTTATCTCGAAAGCATACTGGCCAATCTGTCCGCCGGTGTCATTGCACTGGACGAAGGCTGGCAGCTGCGTGCCGCCAATACCAGTGCCGGCCGCATCCTGGGGGTGGACTTTGCCGAGCTGGTCGCCTATCCGGTCAAGCAGTGGTCAACGCTGGTCCCCGCACTGATTCCGCTGGTGGATACCATGCTGCAGCACGGCGAGAACAAGCTGGAAGAAGAATGGCAAACCCAGCTGGATTATGTCACCGGTCAGGGTGCGCGCAGCTTGCTGGTGCGCGGTGCCCGCTTGCCGGAACGCTCCGGAAGCGGTTATGTTGTGGTGTTCGATGATATAACCGAGCTGGGACGGGCGCAGCGCGATGCGGCCTGGGGCGAGGTGGCCAAGCGGCTGGCGCATGAAATCCGCAATCCGCTCACCCCTATCCAGTTGTCGGCCGAGCGTTTGGCGATGAAGTTGACCGCCAAACTGGAGGCGGCAGATGCCGACATGCTCAAACGCTCTACCGACACCATCATCAAGCAGGTGGCGGCGCTGAAGAATATGGTGGATGCGTTTCGCGATTATGCGCGCGCACCACGCATCAAACTCAGTGAACTTGATCTCAATCAGGTAGTACGGGAGGTTGCCACGCTGTACGAATCCAATCCGGCTGTTAAGATTGAACTGGAAGACAGGCCGCTGATGATCATGGGGGATGCCGCACTGCTGCGGCAGGTATTGCACAACCTGATGCAGAACGCACAGGATGCGGTCCTTGACGTTGACATCCCGATGATTCACATTAGCAGCCGACAAGAAGGAAGAAACGCGACCGTCTGCGTGCAGGACAATGGTTCGGGCTTTCCTGCCGAGCTCCTGCCACGCGCGTTCGAGCCCTATGTGACCAGCAAGCCCAAGGGAACGGGGCTGGGACTGGCGGTGGTGAAGAAAATAGCGGAGGAACACCATGGCCAGGTCATATTGGGGAATGGCGAGCAGCAAGGCGCGCGAATTCTTCTCACCCTGCCATTGCTGGAGGCCTAATGCGTAGCAGCGATATATTGATTGTTGATGACGAGATCGGAATACGTGAACTGCTCTCGGAGATCCTGCAGGATGAGGGATACACGGTTGCCCTGGCGGAAAACGCCGAGGTAGCCAGACAGCTGCGCAACCAGACGCGTCCCGCGCTGGTGCTGCTGGACATCTGGATGCCAGACTGCGACGGGGTTACCCTGCTCAAGGAATGGGCCAAGTCCGGCCAGCTCAACATGCCGGTAGTCATGATGTCTGGCCATGCCAGCATCGATACCGCAGTGGAGGCGACCCGCATCGGCGCCTTCGATTTCCTGGAAAAGCCGATTGCCCTGCAAAAGCTGCTCACCACGGTGCAGCGCGCGCTGAAGTATGGCGATATGCAGGCCAATACCTCCTTGAATCTGGACAAGCTGGGACGCAGCGAACCGATTCAGGAACTGAAACGCCAGCTGGAACGGGTGGCCAAGGTCAAATCACCGGTGTTGCTGACTGGCGAACCAGGGTCCGGTTTCGAACTGGTGGCACGTTTTTTCCATCAGGGCAATACGCCCTGGGTGACGCCGGCCAAGCCGGAACAACTGGCGGATGCGCCGCTGGAATTGCTGCAGAAAGCCAATAACGGTGTGTTGTTCCTGCCAGAAATCGGCCAGTACAACCGTCGTGTGCAACAAGGTTTGCTGTTCCTGCTGTCCAAGCTGGACCGCTTCAATGTGCGCCTGCTGTGCTCCTGCAGCCGGCCGCTGCAGGAATTGCTGGTTGATCCGGAGTGCGATAATCGCCTGCTCACGGCATTGTCGAGCGTGATTGTGCCGATTCCGCCGCTGCGCGAGCATGCAGAGGACATCATCTTCATCGCCGAGCAGATCCTGATCGAGCTGGTGGAGTCGCGGCAGGTTCCCAACAAGAAGCTGACCACGGCAGCGCTGAATGCGCTGCGCCAGTATGACTGGCCGGGTAATCTGGAGCAGCTGCGCAGCATCATCAAGAGCCTGGCGCTGACCTCGGAATCCGATGATGTCGACGCACCGGAAGTCAACAAGGTGCTGGCGCAGTTCCGCCATGAAAAGCCGGTGGAAGAGTCGGGTTTCGATTTCAACATGCCGCTACGCGAATTGCGCGAGCAGCTGGAGCGGCGTTACTTCGAGTACCACATCTCGCTGGAAAACGGCAATATGAGCCGTGTGGCACAGAAAGTGGGGCTGGAACGGACCCACTTGTACCGCAAGCTCAAGCAGCTGGGTATCAAGTTTGCCCGCAAGGTGGTAGAAGAGTAAGCCCTGTCTGTAGCCTGTCTGTAGCCTGATAAAACGCCGGCCTTGTGCTGGCGTTTTGTTTTGCCGGCTAGCTAGTCTGCACTATGGCGCAGTCCCCCTGATTTCCACTAAGCTTGCACTCCATGACAGATCTGAATGATGCAGCCCTGCTGCGCTATAGCCGACACATCCTGTTGCCGGAAATCGATATCGAAGGCCAGCAGCGGCTGGCTGCGTCCCGTGTGCTGGTGATCGGTGCTGGTGGGCTGGGTTCGCCGGTGGCGCTGTATCTGGCCAGTGCGGGTGTCGGTCAGATCACGCTGGCCGATGATGATCAGGTGGAGTTGAGCAATCTGCAGCGCCAGGTGGTACATGATATGGCGGCGCTGGGGGTGAACAAGGCAGAGTCCGCTCGTGCCCGCATGCTGGGGCTGAACCCGGATATTCAGGTGCGTGCGCTGGCCGAGCGCTTAAGCGCAGACCGTCTGCTGGAAGAAGCGCGACAGCACGATCTGTTGCTGGACTGTTCCGACAATTTCGCCACGCGCCATGCGGTTAACCGTGCCAGTGTGGCGGCCGGTGTGCCCTTGGTCTCGGGAGCTGCGGTACGCTTTGCCGGCCAACTGGCGGTGTTCGACCCGCGCGTGGCGGGCTCGCCCTGTTATCACTGTCTGTTTGCCGAGGAGGGCGAGGCGTCGGATGGCCCTTGTGCCACCTTCGGCGTGCTGTCCCCGCTGGTGGGGGTGATTGGCAGCATGCAGGCGGTGGAGGCGGTCAAGTTGCTGGCCGGGCGACAAGCGGTGCTGGGGCGACTGACTCTGTACGATGCGCTGAGCGGGGAGTTCCGCCAGATGAAATTTGGCCGCGATCCGGCCTGTCCGGTGTGTGCGGGCGGCTGATGTGTATACGGTCATTGCCATGCAAAAGCCCCGCTTTGGCGGGGCTTTGTGCTGATGGGGATTACGCACCCAGTTGCTGGTTCAGTATCTGGTGTACTTCCTTGAAATCCATCACCCCGACATAGCGCTTGAGAATATTGCCCTGCTTGTCGATCAGGAAGGTGGTCGGTGCCAGCTGGATATCGCCGAAAGCCTTGGCAATGCTGCCCTGACCATCGAGAGCGACAAAGAAGGGCAGCTGGTTCTGTTGCACGAAAGCCTGTACGTAATTGGGCGGATCATAGCTCATGGCGACGGCCATGATTTGTAAGCCCTTGCTGCCATACTGCTGGTGCAGCTTCTTGATTTCCGGCATTTCTTCCACGCAGCCGGAACAGCTGGTAGCCCAGAAATTGACCAGTACCACCTTGCCCTTGAGTGAGGCGGTGTCCGCTTGCTGGCCGTTCAGCGAGGTATAGCTGACCTGCGGTGCCGCATTGCGGTCGAACAGCAGGGTATAGGCCACCAGGCCGATGACGGCGACAGCCAGTAGTGCGATCAGAACCTTCTTCATGCTTGCTACATCCGGAAAGGGGATAAACAGCAGCCCCGTCTGGCGGGGCTGTCGGGCTTATTGGTCCAGCATGGACTGCAGGAGTTCCTTCAATTGTCCGTCCAGCGTCACTGCCTTGTTCTGCTTGGCATCAAACACCACAAAAGTAACATCGGCCTCGGCAACCACCTTGTCGCTGTCGGCCAGGGTGACGCGTTGGTGCATGACGGCGCTGCGGCTGCCGATGCTCTTGACCGAGGTGGCCAGTGCCAGCTCGTCGCCCATGGTGGCGGGATAGCGATAGTCGATGTTGATATTGACGACGACGAGTGCCAGCCCGGATTGTAAAAACCAGGGCAGATCGCCACGGTCTTCGAAAAAGCTCCAGCGGGCTTCTTCCAGAAATTCCAGGTAGCGGGCGTTGTTGACGTGGCCGTACAGGTCCAGATGATAACCCCGGACCTTGATGCGTGTTTCATGCGACATGTGTTTCCCCTTGTAGTGAAAAGCTGGATCTCAATCCTCGGCGTCGAGGTCCAGCGGGACGAATGGTTCGCGCTCTAGTGGCGTCTCGACCATATCGGTGAGTACGGAGTGGATTTCTACTTCAAACCACTCCAGAAACAGGGCCGGGCTCAGTTGTGCCGGCCACAGTTGTTCGTCATCGCACCAGTCGGCCAGCTCGGCCTGAAACAGCAGACGGTAGTGCTGCAGGACGAAGTCGGCAGCCGAGGCGTAATCGTCGGCAGCCGGAATCAGCAGGGCATTGCAGTCGCGGGTGAGGATGTCCAGATCCAGTTGTCCATCCAGCTCGCCGGGCAATTGCTGCAGCCAGTCGAGAAAAGGGGCTTTGGGGCGGATCAGCGCGATGCTGCGGTTGACTTCAAACATGATGCTTCCTTGTCGTGGGTTCGACTAATTGTTGTCCCGGCTAAAGGTAAAGGCCTTGACGATGGTCAGGGCGCCCTTGCCGGCCAGTGAGGGTGGAAAGCGGCCGAATGGGGCGTGGCGGGTGACCAGATTGATGGCGGCATCGTCCACCACGCTATTGCCGGATTTTCGCACCACCTTGATGTCCTGCAAGCTGCCATCCGGCAGAATGCTGACCGCGAGGGTGACCGAGCCGTAGATATGCTGCTGCCGCAATGCTTCCGGATAGTTTTGCTGCCCGATGCGTTCCATGCGTAGCCGCCAGTCTTCCTTGTAGCGTACCCAGGCATAGCGGTTGGCACTATCGCCCGCACCGTCGGCAGATCCGCTTTCCAGCGTGCTGTCTTTTACGTCGCTATCACCCCGCTGCACGCTGCCGAGGGTGGCAATCTGCCCCAGCAGCTTGGCGGCGCTGACTGGTGCGCTTGCGGTGTGCTGGGCAGGCGTCACATCGGCCAGCGCCGGTTTTTTGCGGTGGTTTTCGTGCAGCAGATTGGTGTTGTTGCTGGCTGGCGGCGTGGCGGCTGACTGCTCTGCCTGCTCGGGCTTGGCCGTGGGCCGGCGGTGGCTGGCCAACTGATCGGGGGCGCTGGTATTGCCGCGACCCTGGTTGCTGTCTTCACTCTGGCGGAGGGTGGGTAGTGCTTGTCGTGTCGGTGCCTGCACCAGTTGGATGTTGATACGGTTGCTGTCGGGCAGGGTGATGCCGGGTGTCCATGACATGGCGCTGCTGCCCAGCAGCAAGGCATGGGCCAGCAGGGACGCTGCGATCATGATGATCAGCGGTCCGTTAGGGTTGGTGCTGGTGGGTTTGCGCAGGTTGGCGGTCATGGGCAACTGGCGGCCTCCGTAAGACTGCTGCAGTTTACCATGGCTGGGGATGTGCCAAGAAAAACGCCGCGCTAGGCGCGGCGTGTGGTGTGCCAGCTTATTTGTCCAGCATGCTGCGCAGCATCCAGGCGGTTTTCTCGTGCACTTGCAGGCGCTGGGTCAGCAGGTCGGCGGTCGGCTCGTCAGCCGCGCGCTCGGCCAGCGGGAAGATGCTGCGGGCAGTGCGACAGAGGATTTCATGGCCATCGACCAGCTGTGCCAGCATTTCTTCGGCCTTGGGTACGCCGCTGGCTTCGGCAATGGCGGTCAGCTTGGCGTAGTCGGCATAGCTGCCGGGGGCAAAGTGGCCCAGTGCACGGATGCGTTCGGCGATCAGGTCTACTGCCAGCGACAGTTCGTTGTATTGCGTCTCGAACATCAGGTGCAGGGTGTTGAACATCGGCCCGGTGACGTTCCAGTGAAAATTGTGGGTTTTCAGATACAGCGTGTAGGTGTCTGCCAGCAGGCGGGACAGACCGTGGGCGATGTCTTGACGATCTTGTTCGTTGATACCGATATCCATATGCAAACTCCTGGTTAATGGGCAAGTCTGGCCAGATCAGGCTGCAGAGCACTGCTTGAGCACGACTGAATCTGGTCTAGAATTGCCCTTTTGCGGAAAAATCATCATGAAACCCTGGCTGGTCTGTAGCGGCCATACGGTGCGTCTTACCTTGCATGTCCAGCCCGGCGCACGAAAAACCGAGGTGGCGGGCGAGCATGGCGACTGCCTGAAAATCCGTCTGGCGGCTCCGCCAGTCGACGGCAAGGCCAATACTGCACTGCTATCCTGGCTGGCCGACTGTTTTGCTGTTGGCAAGCGCTCTGTTACCTTGCAGGCCGGTGACAAGAGCCGGCACAAGGTGGTGCTGATCGAGTCGGCGCGGTCCGAACCGGAAGTGCTGGCCTTGCTGGGCGTTCAGTGAAGGCGCTGCTGCTGATCCGCTACCGGTTTGTCGACACGGCTGAATTCGCCTTCGATGACATCATCCGGCGTGCTGGCAGCCGCAGCTGCCCCCATATTCAGCGCCGGGCCTTTGAACGGCAGCAGCAGCAGTATAGCCAGCAGGTCGCTGAGGATGCCAGGAATGGCAAACAGCAGGCCGGACAAGGCATAGCGCAGGGGCCACAGCAGCGAATAGAGCGAAACCTGCTGGCCCTGGCGCAGTACGCTGGACAGCGTCAGCAGCGCACCCAGCTTCTGGTTGCGCAGCATCCAGATGCCCAGCAGACTGCTGGCCAGCACCAGCAGGAACACCACGCCACCGCCCAGGTGATGGGCCAGCGTGACCAGTGTGGCGATTTCCAGCAAGGGATAAAGCAGCAATAACAGCAAGATGGCGCGCATCGAATCAAGGTATCCGTATGAATTGTCTGATGGTGATCTGCAATGTGCCGGACGAAAACACCGCCACGCACATTGCGCATGTTCTGGTACAGGAGCGTTTGGCCGCCTGCGTCAATATCCTGCCAGCCTGCAGGTCGGTTTATTGCTGGGAGGGCGCGCTGCAGGAAAGTAGCGAGTTTCCCCTGCTGATCAAGACCATCCCGGCCGGCTACGCCAGGCTGCAGCAGCGTTTGCTCGAGCTGCATCCTTATGATGTGCCGGAAATCATCGCATTGCCAGTGGCGCAGGGCTTGCCCGCCTACCTGACATGGGTATCACAGTCGCTGCTTTCAAGTGATGACTATGCGGGCGCATGAAAAATTTGGACCGGTCGCCATTTGCCATGGTTCCAGCCGTGTAGCATGAAATGCGGGTCTATGCCCCGGTTTTTCCAAATTATTTCGGTAAAAGCCTTGACTGAAAAAGACGGTTTTATTATAGTTGCGAACTCTTTCGTGGGTCGGTAGCTCAGCCGGTAGAGCAGCGGACTTTTAATCCGTTGGTCGCGAGTTCGAATCTCGCCCGACCCACCACAGTTTCGGGTTGTTAGCTCAGTTGGTAGAGCAGCGGACTCTTAATCCGTAGGTCGAGTGTTCGAGCCACTCACAACCCACCAGTTTTTCCGGTTTTGCCGTCAAGCAAGATCGGGTCGGTAGCTCAGCCGGTAGAGCAGCGGACTTTTAATCCGTTGGTCGCGAGTTCGAATCTCGCCCGACCCACCACCGCTTTTGCGGGTTGTTAGCTCAGTTGGTAGAGCAGCGGACTCTTAATCCGTAGGTCGAGTGTTCGAGCCACTCACAACCCACCAGTTTATCGTTGTTACCTCATTGCAGGATCGGGTCGGTAGCTCAGCCGGTAGAGCAGCGGACTTTTAATCCGTTGGTCGCGAGTTCGAATCTCGCCCGACCCACCACCGCTTTGCGGGTTGTTAGCTCAGTTGGTAGAGCAGCGGACTCTTAATCCGTAGGTCGAGTGTTCGAGCCACTCACAACCCACCAGTCAGTATGCAGAAGCCCGGTCGCCAATGGAGACCGGGCTTTTTGCATTGTGGCGGCGCAGCGTGGTCGTCAAGCCTGCCATCCGCGTGGATAATGGACAGCGTCAAGAATACCTGTGAGAGGGCAAGGCAATGATCAAGCAATTTGGTTGTGTATTGTTGCTGGCGGCGACGGCGCTGCCGGTGCTGGCGCAAACGGTGGATGAGCAGCTGCTGGCGGCGCAGATGGCTTATCAGCAAGCAAATAATCTGCAGGAGCAGGCCCAGGCACGGCTGACGCAGGCGCAGGCGTCCAAGCAGCAGGCGGATCAGCGCCTGGCCGATGCGCAAATGGCGGCACAGCGTGCGGCGGAAGAGCTGTCGGCGGCGACTGCGGCACAAAGTGCGGCCAGTGAACAGTTGCAGCAGCATACCCGGCAACTGAAGGACGCATGGCAGCGCAAGGAGGCTGGCGGCTGATACGGCACGGAGGGCTTATGGAGCGCTGCGGCTGATCTGCTGGTAGCGGTTGATGTCTTCCTGCATTTTCTGCCGTACGCTGTTGAGTTCGGCCTGCTTGGTGCTGATCAGCGCGCCCAGCCCTTTTTGTTCCTGCTGGATGACCTGGATATTGTGCTGCAGGGCCGGTGCCGCCGGCCTGTGCAGTTTCTGGCTGACGTCTTGTTCTTTCAGCATGTCGCGCAGCTGCAGGTTGAGGCCTTTCAACCTGGAGTACTGGGCATCCAGCGAAGCCTGCAGGATGCTCAGCTGTTTTTCCCGGTCGGCCTTCAGTTCGCCGACATTGCGGTAACTTTCCAGCAGACCCTTGTCGTAGCGTGCGCTATCCAGCTGGCGTTGTTGTTCCTGCTTGCGCTGGGTTTCGCTGGCTTCACGCTGGAGGCGCGCCTGTTCGCTTTCCGCTGGCTTGCGTATCACGCCCTGCCGGTTTAGTTCGGCCACACCCTGCTTCTGGTTTTGCAGCGGTGCGGCGTCGCTGTAATGCACCTTGCCTGCTTCGTCCACCCACTTGTACAGCGCGCCATCGGCTACGGCGACGCTGCTACTCAGTACGATTAACAAGGCAGGCAAGTGCTTGGTCATTTTTCATTCACTCCATATTGCGCGCGATACGCGCGTACTGCCGTCAGGTGTTGCGCCAGCTCCGGGCTGCCCTCAAGGAAGCCCAGCAGGTCTTCGAGGGTGGCGATGGCCAGCACCGGCATGCCGTATTGCTGAGCCACTTCCTGTACGGCCGACAATTCGCCGCTGCCACGTTCCATGCGGTCCAGTGCGATGGCCACGCCAGCCGGTGTGGCACCGGCTGCACGGATCAGTTCGACCGATTCGCGCACCGAGGTACCCGCGGAAATCACGTCGTCAATGATCAGCACGCGGCCTTGCAGCGGTGCGCCAACCAGGTTGCCACCTTCGCCGTGATCCTTGGCTTCTTTACGATTATAGGCAAAAGGCACGTTACGGCCTTGTTCGGCCATGGCCATGGTCGCGCCGGCGGCCAGGATGATACCCTTGTAGGCCGGTCCGAACAGCATGTCGAACTCAAGACCGCTCGCCATGATCGACTTGGCATAGAAGCGCGACAGGTGCAGGGTGGACAGGCCATCATTGAACAGGCCGGCGTTGAAGAAGTACGGCGATTTGCGCCCGGCCTTGGTGATGAACTCGCCAAATTTCAATACCTGCTTGTCGAGTGCAAAACGGATAAAATCTTGGCGGAAATCGCTCATATCATTCCTCATGGATACTAGTTAACTATCTGAACGGCTGGAAAAATTGCCGGCAAGGATAGCACAGGAGACTGCATTGCTTCGAATCGTTTCAGCCAACCTCAATGGCGTCCGCTCGGCGGACAAGAAGGGTTTTTTCGACTGGTTGGCCGGAATTGCTGCCGATTTTGTCTGCGTGCAGGAGCTGAAGGCCCAGGCAGCTGACCTGAGCGAGCGCATGCGCGCACCGGATGGCATGACCGGCTATTTTCATTATGCCGAGAAAAAGGGTTACAGCGGCGTAGGGGTGTATACCCGTCATCAGCCGGATGCGGTGATCGAGGGGCTGGGCGTGGACTGGATCGACGCCGAAGGGCGTTTCCTGCAGCTGGATTTTGGCAATCTCAGCGTGATTTCGCTCTATCTGCCGTCGGGTTCCAGCAGCGATGAGCGCCAGCAGGTGAAGTTCCAGTTTCTGGCGGTGTTCATGCCGCATCTGGAGCAACTGAAAGCGGCCGGCCGCGATATCGTCATCTGTGGCGACTGGAATATCGCCCATCAGGAAATCGACCTGAAAAACTGGAAGGGCAATCTGAAAAACTCTGGCTTCCTGCCGGAGGAGCGCGCCTGGATGAGTGATCTGCTGGGGCGTGTGGGCTGGTGCGATGTGTGGCGCACGCTGTATCCCGAGCAGCCTGGCTATAGCTGGTGGAGCAATCGCGGCCAGGCCTATGCCAAGGATGTGGGCTGGCGTATCGACTATCACATCGTCACCCCATCGCTGATGGCGGTCGCTCAGGCAGCCTCGGTGTACAAGGATGAAAAATTCTCCGACCACGCGCCGTTGATCGTCGACTACGCACTGCAGCTGCCAGCTTGATGAATTTGTGTTGAGCACAGCGCGTTGGCAACACATTGTAATCATTGTGTTAACCCTAGCTGATGTGTTGCACCTAGGATGAAGTGATCGCTTGTGCGCGTGCACCGGCAGGGAAAGCCTGCCGGCTGCTGGCCTACACGTCACTTCATAGGATGCATGCCATGAAAAACCGTCTGCTGCTGCTTTTACTGGGCCTGGGTGCCACGGCGCCGGCATTGGCCGCCAATGTTGGCATTTCCGTCAATATCGGTGAGCCGGGCTTTTACGGCCAACTGGATATCGGCAATTACCCAGCCCCGGCCTTGTTGTATCCGCAACCGCTCATTGTCAGCCCGGTGGTGGTGGCACAGCCACCGGTCTACCTGCGCGTTCCGCCAGAACACGCTCGTCATTGGGACCGTTATTGCCGTCGCTACCAAGCCTGTGACCGCCGCGTGTATTTTGTGCAGGACCGGTGGTACCGGCAGGAGTTTGCGCCACGCTATCAGCGCGAGCACCCGCGTGGTCATGATGGACATGACAATGGCTGGCACAAGGGTGAAGACCACCGTGGCCATGGCTACCGTGATGAGCGACCCGGCGCTCCCTGGCCTGATCAGCAGCGTGAGGGCCGCCACTGATAAGGCCTTGCCCAACCCAGCAAGCGCCGGTTTGACCGGCGGTTTTGCATTCCCGCGCACAAGGCTTTAGCCTGTTGCCTGCGTGGCTGCTGCGGCAGTTACGTTGCAGATCAACCATGATGCGGCCATGGCAAGGCAGGTGGCATCAGCAAGGCATAAGGGCGGCGATGCTGGACGATGATGATGTGGTGCTGATTACCGTACCGGGCTGGGGCAATTCTGGTGACAAGCACTGGCAAACCCTGTGGGAGCTGACCTATCCGCTGGCGCGGCGCGTCCAGCAACAGGACTGGCTCTATCCGGTACGTGAACAGTGGGTGGCCGCGCTGGATGCGCTGGTACGGGATAGCGGTGGCCGTATTGTGCTGGCGGCTCACAGCCTGGGCTGCCACACTGCGGTGGAGTGGCTGCGTACTGTTGATCTGGCCACCCAGCGCCGTATCAAGGGTGTGTTGCTGGTGGCACCACCGGCTTTGCCGATTACCGAGGCACGGGCAAGGGCCAGTGGCGAGCTGCCGGAGGGCACGGCGCTGCCGGCATTCTCGGGCTTTGCACAAGCCAGTGGCGGAACGCTGCCGGTGCCAGCGGTGATGGTGGCCAGCCGGGATGACCTGTTCTGCGACTTTGCCACGGCACAGGCCATGGCAGAGCAGTGGGGTGTCAGACTGGTGGACGCTGGCTGTTCCGGTCATATGGGAAGCCATGCCGGGCTGGGCAGCTGGGCTGTCGGACAGCAGTTGCTGCAGCGTTTCATACTGGCCTGAGCCGCCAGGGGCCAATAAAAAACCGCCACCTTCGTTAGCGAGGGCGGCGGTTTTTATATTGCGGGGGTGTTGTTAGCGGGTCTTAGCGGGCGACCGGACGTTCCGGATCACTGCACCATTCGCTCCACGAGCCAGGATACAGGCGGCTGCCGCTCAGCCCGGCATGTTCCATTGCCAGCAGATTATGGCAGGCGGTGACGCCGGAGCCGCACTGGTGGACGACCTGTTCCGGGTTCAGCCCTTGCAACACGGTGTTCCATTCCTGCTGCAGCGTGGCGGCATCCTTGAAACGGCCTGCGCTGTCCAGATTCTGCTGGAAGAAGCGGTTGCGGGCGCCGGGAATGTGGCCACCGACCGGGTCCATGGTTTCGCCTTCACCGCGGAAACGTTCCGGGCTGCGGGCATCCACCACGACAAAGTCCTGTTCATCCAGATTGGCCAGCACCTGATCGGCATCGACGGTTTCGATGAGGCTGGCATTGACCGGGAAGCGGCGCGGCATATAGCGCTTTTTGTCGGTTTCCAGTACCGCCCCGGCTTGCTGCCAGGCCTGGATGCCGCCATCCAGCACGGCGACGGCGGCGTGGCCCAGCCAGCGCAGCAGCATCCAGGCGCGGGCGGCGTACATGCCGCCGGCGTCGTCATAGCAGATGACCTGAATGTCGCCGGTAATGCCGGCAGCACCCAGATCCACCGCCAGACGCTGGCCGTCCGGCAAGGGGTGACGGCCATTGCTGCCGGTCTTGACGCCGGACAGGTGGTAGTCGAGGTTGAGGTAGCGTGCGCCAGGAATGTGGCCGGCCTGATAGGCATGCAGGCCGTATTCCGGGTCGGTCAGCTGGAAGCGGCAGTCGAGAATGACGTAGTGCTCGGGATCAAGCGCCTGCAACTGTGCCAGGCTGATGAGGGTGGTGTACATCGGCTTCTCCTGAATGGGTGTGCTACATGGCGGACATGCGCCATGTGGCAAGGAGGAGCCGCTTACGAGCCGGCCCAGGGGCCGGCTTGAAAGCGGTTCCGCATGCCTGCCGGTACGTGGTGGCAAACCGGCAGGACCGCTCTAGCCTACACAGAAGCAGCAGCAGTCGGCAAGCAGACCGGTTTATTGCACTGCAGCGGCAAGTGGCTGATTTTTCAAGGCAGCACGCAGGCTGTCGGCCAGGCCCGGCTGGCTGTGCTCAGTGCCCTGACGCTGCGGGCTGGCCCAGATCGGGCTGGGAAAGTGGGCATCGTCGGCAAAACGCGGGATGACATGCCAGTGCAGATGCGGCACCACATTGCCCAGGCTGGCCAGGTTGATCTTGTCCGGCTGCATCACCTGGCGCAGTGCGCGCTCGGTATGTAGCACCCAGTCCAGCAGATGGCGGGCATCGGCAGCGGACAGGTCGCTCATTTCGCGCACATGCTGTTTCCAGATGACGCGGCAGAAACCGGGATAGCCGGCTTCGTCCACCAGCAGTACCCGGAGTAGGGCGTCTTCATGCAGCAATTCGCCGGCCGGCTGGGTGCAAAGAGGGCAAGTCATGGTCAGGTAGTCATTTCCTGTTGATGGATGTCGCTCATTCTACCGCGGCTGGTACTTGCTGGATTTTTTCGTCTGTTATACTGATTGAACTGTCCGTATGTTCAGTCCTGTCATGCGGGCCTGCTATTCTGTACAAGACAAATCGTCGCTAACTCCCTGGAAATACTGTGTGAATCTGGTTCAAAGCCTGATGGTGATTGCCGTACTGATTTTGATCAGTGCCTTCTTTTCCGTATCGGAAATCTCGCTGGCGGCGGCACGTAAAATAAAACTGCGGCAAATGGCCGAAGAAGGCGATATGCGCGCCGACCGCGTGCTGGCCTTGCAGGCGCAGCCGGGCTTGTTCTTTACCGTGGTGCAGATCGGCCTGAATGCGGTGGCCATCATGGCCGGTATCATGGGTGAAGCGGCCTTTACCCCCTATTTTGCCCAGGCGCTGCATCTGGTTTTTTCCGCTGACTGGGTGGAGCGGGTCAGCTTTTTGCTGTCTTTTGTCACGGTGACGGCCTTGTTCGTGCTGTTTGCCGACCTCATGCCCAAGCGGCTGGGCATGTCCGCACCGGAGCAGATTGCCGTGCGCGTGGTACGGCCGATGCAGGCCTGCGTGCGGCTGTTCATGCCGCTGGTGTGGTTGTTCAATGGCATGGCCAATATGTTGTTCCGGCTGTTCGGCCTGCCCACGGCCCGGCCGGATGACCTGACCCCGGATGATATCGTCGCCATGATGGAGGCAGGTGCCGAGGCCGGCGTATTGCATCAGCAGGAGCATCATCTGATCGAAAACGTGTTCGAGCTGGAAAGCCGCACCGTGCCCTCATCGATGACCGCGCGCGAAAGCGTGGTGTATTTCACCCTGCAGGAAGAAGAAAGCAGCATCAAGCGCAAGATTGCAGAAAGCCCGCATGCCAAGTATCTGGTGTGCGACGGCGTGGTGGATGCGGTGGTGGGCTATGTCGATTCCAAGGATATCCTGACGCGGCTGGTGAACCAGCAGAGCGTGTCGATCAAGCGTGAACTGACCATCCGCAATGTGCTGATCATTCCCGACAGCCTGACCCTGTCCGAGCTGCTGGCACGCTTCAAGGCTTCGCGTGAAGACTTTGCCGTGGTGATGAACGAGTATGCGCTGGTGGTGGGCATCATCACCCTGAATGATGTGATGAGCACGGTGATGGGCGACCTGGTGACGCAAAGCCAGGAAGACCAGATCGTGCAGCGCGATGCCGACAGCTGGCTGGTGGATGGTGCGTCGCCGGTGGAGGATGTATTGCGTGCGCTGGACATCGACAGTTTTCCGGATGACGAAAACTACGAAACCATCGCTGGTTTCATGATGTATATGCTGCGCAAGATCCCCAAGCGTACCGACCATGTCGAGTACGCCGGCTACAAGTTCGAGGTGGTGGATATCGACAACTACCGCATCGACCAGTTGCTGGTGACACGGGTGGCCCCGGTGCCGGCACCGCAAGCCTGAGCCGGTTACGATTGCTTACACAGGCTTACAAGAGTCTCACAGACGGGGTCGCGCCCCCTCCCTAAGATGCAGTTCATGGAGGCAGCAAACACACTGCCCCCGGAACTCAACAAAGTCGCCTTACGGGAGAATGACCATGAAAAAGATCGCCGCACTCGTCCTGACCGCTGTGTTTGGTCTCGCCTCCGCTGCCGGCTTTGCCGCTGATGCCTCCGCCCCTGCTGCCAAGCCTGCAGTGACTGCTCCGGCCAAGGCCCATCACGCCAAACAGTATCAGGCCAAGAAACACCACGCCAAAAAACATCAGGTGAAGAAGGCCGCTTCGGCCCCGGCTGCGCAAAAGGCCCAGTCTGCCAAGAAGCATGTGCACAAGCACCACCATCATCACGCCGGCAAGCATCACCAGCATGCCCCGCGCAAGCTCAACCAATAAGTAATTAAGCCGTACAGCGGCAGCTCACTCGCAGTAGTGCTCAAAAAAGAGGAGGCGCAAGCCTCCTCTTTTTCATGTCCGCTCTTCAGTCCAGCTCGGCTACCTTGCACACGCGCAAGGCTTGCGGGGTTTCATCCATATTGCGCCATACCCAGTTGAAGTGCGCCACCACCTGCTCACCACTCAGCAGGGGACGGTTGCGGCAGGTATGGGCATCTTCCAGCACGGTTACCGCATAGTCGTGCGACAGCGCGCTGCGAATGGCGTAATCAATGCAGAAGTCGGTAGCGGAGCCGCCTATCCACAGATGCTGTATCGCCAGCTGCTGTAACAGCGCATGCAGCTCTGGCCGATAGAAGCTGTCACCGACGGTCTTGTGTACCACCGGATCACCTGGCAGCCGCTGCAAGGCCGGATGGAGCGCCCAGCCGGCGCTGCCGGGGGCCAGATCGGTGCCGGGCGGGCTGTCGTGCTGCACGAAGATGACGGGCATGTCGAGTTGGCGGGCTTTGGCAATGGCCTGATTCAGCCTGGCCAGTACCGTAGCGGCCTGGTAGGGCGGGGTGGGTTCGAACTGGGCAAGCTGGACATCGACAATCAGCAGGGCGCGTGCAGAGGGCATGGCTCATTCCGGTGGGTGGAGGCTGCATGGTTGTATCAGCAGAGCTGGCTACGCGGCAAGCCTGATCTGGCGCAAGTCTCCGGCAAAAGAAAAATAATCCTTTTGTCATTAATGCATACTGTGCGACCAGGACATCCTCGTGCCAGAGTCGCCATGCTCAAGCTCTATCAATTTGCCTTTTCCCACTTTTGCGAGAAAGCCTGCTGGGCGCTCGACTATAAACAGCAGCCCTTTGATACGGTCAATCTGCTGCCCGGCCTGCATGTGCTGTGGAGCCGCCGTCTGGCAGCGGGCACGTCGCTACCCATCCTGTGGGACGGCGCGTACATCGTGCAGGATTCAAGCGCCATCATCGATTATCTGGAGCAGCGCTGGCCACAGCCAGCCTTGACGCCGGCAGCGCCCGAATTGGCGATGCAGGCGCGGGAGTGGGAGCGCTGGCTGGGAGAGGAAATCGGCGTGCCATTGCGGTTGTGGTTTTATCGCCATGTGCTGGCGCAGCGGCGCTACGCCATGGCCTTTCTGCTGCGTGGCGCGTCGCGGCGGCAGGGGCTGTTGTTGCGCTGCTTGTTCCCGCTGATCCGGCCTGCCATGCATCACAAGATGAAAATCAATCCGGTCAACGCCGCTGCGGCGCGACTACAACTGGAGCAGGCACTGGACAGGCTGGAAGCGGCTTTGCAGGGGCGGGACTATCTGGTGGGTGACGCCTTCAGCCGCGCCGACCTGACTGCTGCCGCATTGCTGTGGCCCTTGTTACCGTGGGAGGGGGATGAAGCGGCCATGCAGGCCCGTTTGCCCGAAGTGGTGTGGCTGTGGCGGCAGGGCTTTGTACAGCGCCCGCTGTATGGCTGGTTGCAGCGCATCTACCGCCTGCATCGCCCAGCGTCTTGTATCCAGCCATGAAAAAACCGCAGGCCGTAACGTAGCCTGCGGTTTGATGGAGGATGCGCGATAAAGGCTTACAGCAGCACGCGTTCGATGCCGCCGTTGCGGGCTTTTTCCACGTAGTCCTTCATCCAGTTCTTGCCCAGGATGTGCTTGGCCATTTCCACCACGATGTAGTCGGCCTCGGTGCCGGTGTCCGGGCTGTAGCGCGACAGGCCCTGCAGGCAGGACGGGCAGGAGGTGAGAATCTTCACCGGCTGTTCGGTAGCACCGATCTTGGCCAGATCCTTGTTGATTTCTTCTTCCTTGCGCGAACGGACCTGGGTGGCAATATCCGGGCGGCTGGCGGCAAAGGTGCCGGACTCGCCGCAGCAGCGGTCACTCAGCGTCACGCTGCCGCCCAGCAGCTTGTTGGCCACATCCAGCGGCTGGTAGGTCTTGATCGGGGTATGGCAGGGGTCGTGGTACATATACTTCTGCCCGGCGATGCCTTCCAGCTTCAGGCCTTTCTCCATCAGGTATTCGTGGATGTCGATGATGCGGCAGCCGGGGAAGATATCCTCGAAGCGGTACTTGGCCAGCTGGTCGTAGCAGGTGCCACAGCTCACCACCACAGTCTTGATGTCCAGATAGTTCAGCGTATTGGCCAGGCGATGGAACAGCACGCGGTTTTCGGTGGTGATGGCCTCACCCTTGTCGGCGTAGCCGGCCGAGGTCTGCGGGTAGCCGCAGCACAGATAGCCCGGTGGCAGCACGGTCTGGGTGCCGACATGCCACAGCATGGCCTGAGTGGCGAGGCCTACCTGGCTGAACAGGCGCTCCGAACCACAGCCGGGGAAGTAGAACACCGCTTCGGCGTCTTCGGCCAGCTGCGGATTGCGGATGACCGGTACTACATTGGCGTCTTCCACATCCAGCAGGGCGCGGGCGGTTTTCTTGGGCAGGCCGCCTGGCATCGGCTTGTTGATGAAGTGGATCACCTGCTGCTTGATCGGCGCCTTGCCCACGGTGGACGGCGGTTGCTTGGTTTGCGCGCCGGTCAGGTGCAGTTTTTTGCCCACGCTGTAGCCCAGCCGTTGTGCCTTATAGGCAAAACCCACCAGACCGCCACGGATGGCCTTGATGGTGGCCGGGTCCTTGACGGTGAGGAAGGCCATGCCCAGCGCGGTACCGGGGTTGAAGCGCTTGTTGCCGGTCTTGCGCAGGAAGTTGCGCATGGCGACCGAGACATCGCCAAAGTCGATCTTGACCGGGCAGGGTTTGACGCAGCGGTGGCACACCGTGCAGTGGTCAGCCACATCCGACAGCTCGTCAAAATGCTTGAGGCTGACGCCACGGCGGGTTTGCTCTTCGTACAGGAAGGCCTCGGTCAGCAGGCCGACGCCCAGAATCTTGTTACGCGGGCTGTACAGCAGATTGGCACGCGGCACGTGGGTGGAACAGACCGGTTTGCACTTGCCGCAGCGCAGGCAGTCCTTGACGCTGTTGGAGATGCTGCCGATGTCGGACTGTTCCAGAATCAGCGATTCCGCCCCCAGCAATTCGAAGGACGGGGTGTAGGCCATGGACAGGTCGGCCCCTGGCAGCAGCTTGCCCTTGTTGAAATGGCCCTTGGGGTCGATGCGCTGCTTGTAGGCACGGAAGGGGGCGATTTCTTCTTCGGTGAGGAATTCCAGCTTGGTGATACCAATGCCGTGTTCCCCGGAAATCACACCGTTCAGGCTGCGTGCCAGTTGCATGATGCGTGCCACCGCCTTGTGCGCGGTTTGCAGCATGTCGTAGTCGTCGGAGTTGACCGGCAGGTTGGTGTGCACATTGCCGTCGCCGGCGTGCATGTGCAGGGCCACGAACACGCGACCGCGCAGCACCTTCTGGTGCAGGGCATGCACGGCATCCAGGATGGGTGCATCGGCCTTGCCGGAGAACAGGCTTTCCAGATCGTTCAGCAGTTCGTCTTTCCAGCTGACGCGCAGCTGGAAGTCGCGCATGGCGATGAACAGGGTGGCCGGCGTGGCGTTGGCATCCACCAGCGGTGCCTCTGGCCATTGTGCGCGGTACTGGGCAAACGGTGCGTCCAGATTGTCCAGCAGCCACTGCCAGCGCTGGCGCAACGTGGCAATCAGCTCCAGTGCGGTGCCGCGACGCTCGCCGATGATTTCGTCGGCGGAAACCGCACCACCTTCGGTATCCACCGGCAGGCGACCATGGAAGTATTCGGTGAGGGTATCCAGCAGACGCAGCTTGTTGGCGACCGACAGCTCGATATTGATGCGCTCGATGCCGTCGGAGTAGTCGCCCAGGCGCGGTAGCGGAATCACCACGTCTTCGTTGATCTTGAAGGCATTGGTGTGGCGGGCGATGGCGGCGGTGCGCGAACGGTCCAGCCAGAACTTCTTGCGCGCCTCGGCGGTGACGGCGATGAAGCCTTCGCCGGTACGGGCATTGGCATAACGCACGACCTGGCTGGCGGCTTCGGCCACGGCGTTTTCATCGTTGGACACGATGTCGGCAATCAGCACCATCTTGGGCCGGCCCTTGCTCTTGGCCTTGGTGGCATAGCCCACGGCCCGTACATAGCGCCAGTCCAGATGCTCCAGGCCGGCCAGTTGTACGCCAGCCTTGCAGCCTGCGCCATCCGGCTTGAAGTAGTCGGTGATTTCCACGATGGCCGGGGTGGCCTGGGCTACCGTGCCGAAGAATTCCAGACAGACGGTGCGGGTGTGCGCCGGCATCTTGTGCAGCACGAAGCGCGCGCTGGTGATGATGCCGTCGGTGCCTTCCTTTTGCACGCCGGGCAGGCCGGCGAGGAATTTGTCGGTGACGTCCTTGCCCAGGCCAACCTTGCGGAAGGAAGGGCCGGGGATGTCCAGCTGTTCGGTGGACAGCACGGTCTTGTCGTCGTCCTTGAAGCGGGTGACGCGGAAGCTGGCGACATCGATGTCGTGGATCTTGCCGTAGTTGTGCGCCAGGCGTTCGATGAACATCCAGTTGCCGTCGGTATCCACCATTTTCCAGCTGGCCAGGTTGTCCAGCGCGGTGCCCCACAGCACGGCCTTTTTGCCGCCGGCATTCATGGCGACGTTGCCGCCGATACAGGAGGCTTCGGCCGAGGTCGGGTCAACCGCAAACACCAGGCCGGCGGCACTGGCCGCTTCCGATACCCGGGCGGTGACCACGCCAGCTCCGCACTGAATGGTGGCGCGTTCGCCATCCAGACCCGGCAGGCCGATGTATTCCACGCCGTTATGCTGCACCAGCTTTTCGGTGTTGATCACCGCGCTGCGGCGGTCCAGCGGTACGGCGCCACCGGTGTAGCCAGTACCACCACCACGCGGGATGATGGTCAGTTCCAGTTCGATCAGCGCACGCACCAGCGGGGCGATTTCTTCTTCGGTATCCGGCGACAGCACCACGAAGGGGTATTCCACGCGCCAGTCGGTGGCGTCGGTCACGTGCGACACGCGAGCTAGGCCGTCGAACAGGATGTTGTCCTTGCGGGTATGGCGCGACAGTTTTTTCAGGATGGCCTGGCGCAGCTCGCGCGTTTCGGCAAACTGCTGGGCAAAGCGGTCCACCGCCTCGCGCGCCGCCGCGATCAGCCGGCCCACCTTGTCATTGCCCTCGCGGCGCTTTTCCACTTCCTGCAGGCGGTGGTGCATGGCCTCCACCAGCGCGGACAGACGCTTGGGATTGTCCAGCAGGTCGTCAACCAGATAGGGGTTGCGATCCACTACCCAGATATCGCCCAGCACCTCGAACAGCATGCGGGCGGAGCGGCCGGTTTTGCGCTCGCTGCGCAACTCTTCCAGCAGTGCCCACATGGGCTCGCCCAGAAGCCGGATAAAGATTTCCCGGTCCGAATACGATGTGTAGTTGTAAGGTATCTCGCGAAGACGCTGCTGGGTGCTGGTGGTCATGGTCCGTGCTGCAGTAATTGTTTGAATATATTACCGGCTAGTTTAGCCCAATTGCTGCGTTGCGAAAAATGCCGCATGCGTCATTTTCTCATTTTCACGTGAAGATACCGTGGCTGATTGGATGTTGTCGGACAATATTGGCCAGTATTGGCTAAGGCCTTGCCACAAAAGGAAAAGCCCCTGTTATCAACAGGGGCTGCCAGGTTTTGCGCGTGGTTTTATTGCCGGTTCCGTGCCAGTTGCTCGGCGAGCTTGATGGCCTCGAACAGGCTGCCGGGGTCGGCGCGGCCAGTGCCGGCCAGATCCAGTGCCGTGCCGTGATCCACCGAGGTGCGGATGATGGGCAGGCCCAGCGTGATATTGATGCCGGCGCCAAAGCTGGCATGTTTGAGCACCGGCAGGCCCTGGTCGTGGTACATGGCCAGTACCGCATCGGCCTGGGCCAGCTTGTCGGGATTGAACAGGGTATCGGCCGGCAGCGGGCCGATCAGCTGCATGCCTTCGGCGCGCAGTTGTTGTAATACCGGTTCGATGACGTCGATTTCCTCACGCCCCATGTGACCGGACTCGCCGGCATGCGGGTTGAGGCCGGCGACCAGAATGCGCGGCGAGGGCAGGCCGAATTTGTGTTGCAGATCGGCATGCAGGATGCGGATGACCGCTTCCAGCTCCGGTTTGGTGATGGCGTCGGCAACAGCGCGCAGCGGCAGGTGGGTGGTGACCAGCGCCACCCGCATGCCTGCGCCGGCCAGCATCATCACCACACGCGCGGTGCCGGTGTGCTCGGCCAGATATTCGGTATGTCCGCTGAACGGTACGCCGGCGTCGTTGATCACGCCCTTGTGTACCGGTGCGGTGACCATGGCAGCAAACTCGCCGGACAGGCAGCCGGCTATCGCCACATCCAGGGT
The DNA here is from genome assembly GCF_003852595.1 of Aquitalea sp. FJL05. NCBI lineage: Bacteria > Pseudomonadati > Pseudomonadota > Betaproteobacteria > Neisseriales > Chromobacteriaceae > Aquitalea > Aquitalea sp. FJL05. The sequence continues at coordinate 27,448 of NZ_QAJS01000018.1, read as the reverse complement.
GTTCAGCACATAGTGGGCATTGGCCGGATCCAGCTGGCCGGGGGTGACCGCGGTGGCCAGCGGTACGTGTTGTACTTCCAGTACGCCGGCCGGAGCGGCTGCCTGCCCTGGCTGGTAGGGCTGAAAGCGCAGGGCGGTCAGGCCCAGCTGCGCCGCACGCTGCTGCAATAGCGGCAGGTCGGCAATGATGACCCGCCGTGCGCCGTCACTGTGGTCTGCCAGTTGCAGGACCAGATCCGGGCCGATGCCGGCTGGCTCGCCAGCGGTAACGGCCAGCAGGGGGCGGGTATCAGCCATGGCTTACTTGTCGTCCAGGCGTTCTTCAACAAAGGCGGAGTCGCGCAGCTGGCGTACCCAGTCCAGATAAGCCTGGTCGAGTTTGCGCAGGCGCAGCTGCTGTTTGATGGTCTGGCGTTCGCGGTCGGCCGATACATCCTGATTGCGTTTGGCTTCCACCAGAATCAGGTGCCAGCCGAAGGGGCTGCGTACCGGCTCGGACACGGTGGCTACCGGCAAGCTGAGCATGGCCTTTTCAAATTCCGGCACCATGTCGCCCTTGTTCACCCAGCCCAGATCGCCGCCTTTGACGTTGCTGCCGTCTTCCGAATAGAGCTTGGCCATTTCGGAGAATTTGGCACCACGCAGAATGCGGTCGCGAATCTGCAGGATGCGGTTTTTGGCATCAGCCTCTGATACGGCTTCGTTGGTGCGGATCAGGATGTGCGAGGTGTGGTACTGCTCCACCATCAGCGGCTGGTTGCCGCTACGCTTTTCAATCAGCTGGAAAATCATGAAACCCTGGGCGGTGCGGATGACGCCGGTGTGCTGGCCGGGGCTCAGCTGATCCAGCATGGAGACGAACTCCGGCGGCAGCGTGGCTGCCGGACGCCAGCCCAGATCACCGCCCTTGATGCCGTTGGGGGCGTCGGAATAACTGGCGGATACCTTGGCAAAGGGCTGCTTGTCGTTCAGCTCGCCCAGTGCCTTGTTGGCCTTGGCCGACAGCGCGTCCAGCTGTTTGGCATCGGCGCGCTCGGGGGTGCTGATCAGGATGGTGGCCAGGTGGTATTCGCTGCGATTGGCGCTTTGTGCGCTTTTCAGTACCTGATCCACTTCGCTATCGGTGACATTGATGCGCGAGCCGATTTCATTGTTTTTCAGGCGTGCCAGCACGATTTCGCGGCGGATTTCTTCGCGGAAGCGGGCGAAGGGCACACCTTCCTTGGCCAGCTGTGCCTGCAGGCCTTTGACGTCCAGCTTGTTTTGCTTGGCCAGATCAGCAATGGCCTGGTCCAGATCATGCTCATCCACGCGCATGCCATTGCTGCTGGCGTACTCCATTTGCACTTGTTCGGTAATCATCTGCTCCAGCACCTGGCGCGCCAGGATGTCGCGCGCAGGCGGCATCACGTTCTGGCCCTTGAGTTGCTGGATGGCTGCATCGATGCGGTTTTGCAGGTCGATATTGGTGATGACGGTCTTGTTGACCACGGCCACGATGCGATCCATCTCGCTGACCGGGGACGCCGGCGCCGCATGGGTCGTCTGGACAATGGTGGCGATCAACAGGGCAAGCAGGGTTTTTTTCATGGTCAATTGGATCGGATGTCGGAAATATTGGAGTAGCCCGGAATCGCCAGTTTCAGTTCGGAAGTGGGATTGCTGCCCAAACCGCCCAGACCGCGCAGTTCCAGCTGGAAAAATACACCGGTATGAGTGGTGGCGGAAGTAATGGTGGTCGCCAGCGAGGCGTCACGTTTTACCACGGCCCGCGCAGTCCAGCAGCCGTCGTTGTACTCCACCCCGAGCAGATGCTCAAGCGGCTTGTTGTCGATCAGCGAGTAGTTTTCCCGCGCCACGGCATACCACTGGCGGGCGATGGGCCATTGCACGCCGATATCGATCTGGCGCAGCGGACCATATTGCGTGGTATCGCCGATCTGCTCGTAACGGCCATAGCGATAGCGCAGGCTGACGGTTTTGCCCGGCTCGGGGTTATAGCGTACTTGCAGGTTGTAGCGTTGGGTTTTGGCCAGATCCTGGTTGTATTCGTAGGTGCTGTCCAGACGCCAGGCGCGGGTCAGATCGCCGCCCAGGCTACCCAGCAAGCCCTTGCTGTTGTTTTGCAGGGTGATCTGGTCGCCGTACAAGGAGGTGTCTTCATTCTTGAAGTAGTAGCGCTGACCCAGCATCACGCGCAGGCGCTCGATACCGGTTTCGCTGCTGATCAGCCGGCTGGTCAGGGCCGCAGTCAGCTGGTTGGCCGCATTGATGCGGTCCCAGCCGGAGAAGCGGTTTTCCGAGAACAGCTGGGCGAAGTTGAAGTCATTTTCCGAGCTGTCGAAGTTGGGGATCTTGCTCTGGTCCTTGGCCGGGATGTAAACGTAAAACAGCCGTGGTTCCAGGGTTTCGACATAATCGCTGCCACGGAAATTGGCATCGCGTTCGAAGTAGAGGCCGGAGTCGGTACTGAAGATGGGCAGGGTACGGGTGATATTGCTGCCCGGGGTGGTATCGCTGCCCAGCGCATTCAGTGAATAGCTGGTGTAGTTGACGCCGAACTTGGGCTTGATGAAGCCCCAGCTGCGCTCAAACGCCCAGCTCACGCTGGGATAGGCGACCACACGGTCACCCGTCTGCAGCGTGGGGTGCGAGAAGCGGGTGAGATCGCCCTGCAGGTTGAAACTGAAACCATCCGGCAGCTTCTGGTTGGCGGTCAGCGTGATCTGCGGCAGTCGCGCATAGGGCTGGTCGGCCGGGATGATCGGGTCTTCCAGCGTCTGGTAACGCTGGGCGCGCAGCATGGTATTGACACTGCCACCCTGCCAGCTGGTGGTGTAGTTGACCCAGGCCTGGCGCATCAGGTTGACGTTGGTGGCGCTCAGGGTGCGGTCGCCGAAGTCGGTGAAGTAATTGACATCGGAAACGTAGTTGTAGTCGTAGCCGAAGGTCAGGCCCGGCACCACCGTCTGCCTGTGCGTGGCGTACCAGGCATAGCGGTCGGTATTGGTCAGCTTGTCATTGCGCAGCTGCTCGGTATAGATGCTGCCGGAGAAATCCGGCTCCAGATAACGGAACTCGCCAGCCAGCATGGTGCCGTGCTTGAGGTTGATGTGCGGCGTGATGGTGGCGTCGTAATTGGGGGCGATATTCCAGTAGTAGGGCAGCGCCAGGTCGAAGCCGCTGCTGCCGGAACGGAAGGTCGGTGTCAGCAGGCCGGACTTGCGGCTGCCATCCAGCGGGAAATCGATCCACGGGGTGTAGAGAATCGGCACGCCCTGGAATTCCAGCCGGGCATTGCGTGCTACACCGATATTGGTGGTGTAGTTCAGGTCCAGCGTGGAGGATTTCAGATACCAGGAGTCATCGCCCACCACGCAGGAGTTCACCCGGCTGTTGATCAGGCGGTACTGGTCTGGCCCGGTGAATTGCACCTCGCTGCCATCGCCGCGGAAGGCAATGCCGGTTTTGGCCAGGCTGCGCTGGTTGCCACCGGGTTTGTTCTGGCTATCCGGGCTACCCATCTGGAAGAAAGGCTGTTGGGCGGAGCCGGTATGCTCGTCCATCCAGTAATCCAGCGTGGTGCCGGTGACGACATCCTTCTCGCGTGTCAGGCGGAAATGATTGCCGGCCTTGACGCGGTTTTGCTGCTGGTAGTAGTCCAGCCAGTCGGCTTCCAGGGTTTGGTTGTCACGGATGACGACCACATCGCCACTGGCCTTGAGCTTGTCCTGCATCTGCCCGTCCATGTGGTCGGCCGTGACGTGGGTCTGGCCTTGGGCGGCGGGCACCGTGGTGAGCGCTTGCTGCGCAATATCATCAGCCTGGGCGGCAGAAACCGAAAAAGCGGCTGCCAGGGCCAGGGTCATTCTCGTGGGCTGCAGTTTGAGCATGCACAAAGCCATATCGTGTGGGCAGGTGGGCAGGTTAAAATCAGACGATTCTATCAGCATCGTGACGAACCGACATGCAACGTTTGGAACAACTCAAAAGCTGGCTGACCAGCCTTTACCCGCAAACCGACATCGTGGTGGAGTTTGCCGCCGCCGATGCCGACTTCCGCCGCTACTTCCGCGCGCAGTTCCCGGATGGCAGCACACGCATCGTGATGGATGCGCCGCCGGAGAAGATGGACACCGAACCCTACGTGAAGGTTCGCGAGGTGTTCGCCATGGTGAATGTACCGCAAATCATCGCCCGCGACCGCGAGCAGGGCTTCATGCTGCTGGAGGATCTGGGCAAGATCACGCTGCTGGCCGCGCTGGAGCACGATGAGCGTCCGCTGGTGCGCCGCCACCTGCTGCTGGAAGCCGTGGACACCCTGGTTGAGCTGCAACAGGGTAGCCAGCCCGGCGTACTGCCGGAATACGACGAAGCCTTGCTGCGCCGGGAACTCAGCCTGTTTCCGGAATGGTATTGCGCCCAGGAATTGGGCAAGCCGCTCAACTTTGCGCAGCGTCAGCTGTGGGACGAAGGATGCAAGCGTTTGCTGGCTGCCATCCTGCCGCAGAGCCAGGTTTATGTGCACCGCGACTTCATTGTGCGCAACCTGATGCTGACTGCCGGCCGCCCGGGCGTGCTGGATTTCCAGGACGCGGTTTACGGCCCCATCAGCTACGATCTGGTGTCCTTGTTGCGTGATGCCTTTATCGAATGGGAAGAGGATTTCGTGCTCGACATCGCTATCCGCTACTGGGAAAAAGCACGGGCAGCTGGCCTGCCGGTGCCGGAAAGCGTGGATGATTTTTACCGCGATTTCGAATGGATGGGGGTGCAGCGCCACCTGAAAGTGGCCGGGATCTTTGCAAGACTTTACCACCGCGATGGCAAGGATAAGTACCGTGGCGAGATTCCGCGCTTCATCAAATACCTGAAACGCACCACGCGTCGCTATCAGGAGCTGTCTCCTTTTTATCAGTTGCTGCTGCAACTGGTGGGCAAGGACGACACCGATGCCGAGCTGCAATCGACCTATCCGGTGTTGAGTGTCAAAGGCTGATGGCAACGCGATGAAAGCCATGATTCTGGCCGCTGGTCGCGGCGAACGGATGCGCCCGCTGACCGACCATACCCCCAAACCGCTGTTGCTGGCCGGGGGCCGTCCGCTGATCGAGTGGCATATCCGCCGCCTGGCGGCAGTGGGCATCCGGCAGCTGGTCATCAACCATGCCTGGCTGGGGGCGCAGATCGAGCAGGTGCTGGGCGACGGCAGCCGTCTGGGCGTTTCCATTGCCTATTCTCCGGAAGCGACGGCGCTGGAGACCGCTGGCGGCATCGCCAGTGCCTTGCCCTTGCTGGGTGATCAGCCTTTTCTGGTGGTGAATGGCGATGTGCTGAGCGATGTGGATTTTGTCTCCCTGCAACAGGCTGCCACGCAGCTGGATGGCCAGCAGCATCTGGCGCATCTGCTGCTGGTGGATAATCCGCCGCACAATCCGGCCGGTGATTTCGGTTTGCTGGCGGATGGCCTGCTGGCGGCCAGCCCAGCCGCGGGCAACGGCCTGACTTTTTCCGGCATTGCTGCCTACCATCCGGCCTTGTTTGCTGACACGCCGGCCGGCCGGCCGGCCAAGCTGGCACCGCTGCTACGCGCCGCCATGGCGCAAGGGCAGATCTCGGGTGGCAGGCTGGATGGCCTGTGGCTGGATGTGGGCACGCCGGAGCGCCTGGCCGAAGCGGATGCCATCGCTACAGGTTGGTCGGCGTGAGCCGGCGTATTCTGGGCATAGACCCGGGTAGCCGCATCACCGGTTTCGGGGTGATCGATCTGCTTGGCCAGCAGCGCCATTATGTGGCCTCCGGCTGTATTCGCACGCCACAGGGCGCGCCACTGGCAGACCGCATCAAGGTCATCATCGATGGCCTGTTTGGCGTGATCGATACCTATCAGCCGCATGAGGCCGCCATCGAGCAAGTGTTCGTCAACGTCAATCCTGCCGCGACGCTGATGCTGGGCCAGGCGCGTGGGGCCTGCGTGTCGGCGCTGGTGATGCGCAATCTGGCGGTGTCCGATTACACCGCCTTGCAGGTCAAGCAATCGGTAGTGGGGCATGGCAAGGCGGCCAAGGAGCAGGTGCAGCACATGGTGGTGCGCATGCTCAATCTGTCTGGCACGCCGCAGGCGGATGCAGCCGATGCGCTGGCCGTGGCGCTGGCCCATGCCAATCTCAGTGGCGGTGCCATCGGCGAGCTGGCACGCCAGGGGCTGAAAGTGCGGGGCGGGCGTTTGGTCTAGTGCCGCTTGGCATCTTCAACTTGTGCTGACGCAGACCCTGGCGGCGGCTGTTCGCGCTATGCTCTGGTCATTAGCAAGCGGAGCGCTTCATGTCGCAGATTCCTGTCAGTCTCGAACCCAGCGCGGCGGTGCTGGCCCATCATCCGGCGCGCTGGTGGCTGGCCACCCGGCCGGCGTTTCTCAGCATTACCCTGGCCGGCGTGCTGCTGGGCCTGGCCGGCAGTGGCTGGCCAGCCGTGCAGCAAAACTGGCTGCTGGCATTGCTGGGTTTGTTGCTGGCCTTGCTCACCCACGCTGCTGTCAATGTCATCAATGATGTAGCAGACCACCACAATGGTACGGATGCTGCCAATACCGCACGGCTGTTTCCCTTTACTGGTGGCAGCCGCTTTATCCAGAACGGCGTGCTCAGTGCCAGGCAGATGCAGGGGCTGGCCTATGGCTTGTTTGGTCTGGTGGTGCTGGGTGGTCTGTATCTGGTCAGCCTGCGCGGCCTGCCCTTGTTGCTGATCGGCCTGGTCGGCGTCGTGCTGGGCTGGGGCTATTCGGCACCGCCCTTGCGGCTCAACAGCCGTGGCTTTGGCGAACTGAGTGTGTTGCTGTGTTTCCTGTTGCTGCCGCAAGGCATGGCGGTCTTGCTGGCCGGGCAGTGGCAGCAGCCTTTGCTGTGGGCCAGCCTGCCCTTTGCCATCCTCACCAGCCTGCTGTTGTACATCAACCAGTTTCCCGACCGCACGGCGGACCGGCTGGCCGGCAAGTGGCACTGGGTGGCACGTTTGCCGCTGGAGCAGGCGCGCAGCGTGTACGGTGTGCTGGTGTTGCTGGCTTATGCCTTGCTCATCTGGCTGGTGTGGCGTGCGCTATTACCGCGCTCTGCCTTGCTGGGCTTGCTGAGCCTGCCGCTGTCCTTGTTTGCCGCGCGGCAGTTGTGGCGACATGCCGCCGAACCGGCGCGCTTGCGCCCGGCCATCATTGCCACCATCATGGCGGCCAATCTGTTTCCCCTGCTGCTGGCCCTGGCCTTGCTCCTCGGCTGAGCGGCGGTATATCTCTGGAGAATCACCCACATGATCGGACGCCTCAGCGGCAATCTCATCGAAAAACTGCCGCCGCAAGTGGTGGTGGATGTCAACGGTGTCGGCTATGAAGTGGATGTGCCGATGACCACCTTTTACCAGCTGCCGGCGCTGGGCCAGAAAACCACGCTGTTCACCCATCTGGTGGTGCGCGAGGATGCCCATCTGCTGTATGGCTTTGCCAGCAAGGAGGAACGCGAAACCTTCCGCCAGCTGATCAAGGTGAGCGGCATCGGTGCCAAGATCGCGTTGGCCGTGCTGTCGGGCATGACGGCGGATGAACTGGCGGTAGCCATTGCCAGTGAAGACCTCAAGCGTTTGTCCTCGGTGCCGGGCATTGGCAAGAAAACCGCCGAGCGTCTGGTGCTGGAGCTGCGCGGCAAGTTGGCCACCGGCAGTAATCTGGCAGTGCCGGGTGGCCTGCCTTTCGCTGCCACGCCGGACGACAAGAGCGATATCGTCAATGCGCTGCTGGCCCTGGGTTACAACGACAAGGAAGCCGCCGCCGCCACCAAGGGCTTGGCAGCAGATGTGACGGTGAGCGACGGGGTGCGGCTGGCGCTGAAGAACCTGATGAAGGGCTAGTTGCCGCTGCACGCTGTGGACAAGCGGCAATGAACAAGGCCAGCGGCATGCCGCTGGCCTTGTTGCTTTCAAGCTGCGGCCGACAAACTCCGGATCAGGCGCAGACGGCGCTGGCCTGCTGCTCCAGCCACAAGGCCAGTTCAGCCACCGTCAGCATGGGCAGCTGGTGCAAGGTGGCATAAGCCTGCAGCTGTGCGCCGCGCATCATGCTGCCATCCGGGTTCATCAACTCACACAAGACCCCTGCCGGGCTGAAACCGGCCAGTTCCGCCAGGTTGACTGCCGCTTCGGTATGGCCGCGTCGCTCCAGTACGCCGCCAGGGCGGGCGATCAAGGGAAAGACATGGCCGGGGCGGGCCAGATCAGCCGCCTGCGCTTGCGGGTGAATGGCCGCACGGATGGTGGTGACCCGGTCGGTGGCGGATACCCCGGTAGTGACGCCCTGTGCCGCTTCGATGCTGACGGTAAAGGCCGTGCCATAGCGGCTGCGGTTGTCCGGCACCATGGGCGGCAGCTGCAGCCTTGCCGCATGGGCTGGGGTCAGGCACAGGCAGACAATACCGCTGCCATCTCGAATCAGCCGTGCCATTTCCGGCACGCTCAAGGTATCGGCCGCCAGGATCAGGTCGGCCTCGTTTTCGCGGTCATCATCATCGCTGACAATCACCGGCCGGCCCTGACGCAAGGCGGTCAGCGCGGCGGCCAGCCGCGGGGGGAGGGAAGGGGATTGGGTGTAATGCATGAAACGGTCCTCGATCAAGTCAGAGAAACACGTTTCAGGGCGTGAAAAGCCGCCAGCAACAGCCATTGTCGCCAGCGATGGATGTATTGCAGACCGTGTGCGCCAGCCATGGCTGACGCCGGTGTCTGCATCACACCGGACAGGATGACGCCAGTCCGGCATGGCCAGACTGGCGCTGCTGTCATCTTCTTTCATCCGGACTATCACCGTCGGCTCTGGCATCGCACCAGATCTGCTGACCCTTTCTCATCAGAAAAAGGCGCTCGCGGGCTCGGCCTGCTGGTGTGCAGGCCATACCGCCGGTGGGGAGTTGCACCCCGCCCTGAAGACGTAGCAAGGCCGCGCACTGTGCGTCGGCCAGCGGCCAGTATAACGCAGTGGTAAGATGGCGGGATCGCACCATTCGGCTTTATGGCAACGGCACATGATTGAAACCGACAACCTGATCGGCGGCGCACCCGAGCGCCGCATCGTGACCCAGCAAAGCCTGTCCACCCAGGAAGAAGCGCTGGAACGCGCCCTGCGGCCCAAGCTGCTGGATGAATACGTCGGCCAGAAAAAAGCGCGTGAACAGCTGGAAATCTTCATCGAGGCGGCCAAGCGGCGCGGCGAGGCACTGGACCATGTGCTGTTGTTCGGCCCGCCCGGCCTGGGCAAGACCACGCTGGCCCACATCGTGGCCCGTGAAATGGGTGTCAACCTGCGCCAGACTTCCGGCCCGGTGCTGGAGCGTGCTGGCGATCTGGCGGCGCTGCTGACCAATCTGGAACCGCATGATGTGCTGTTCATCGACGAAATCCACCGCTTGAGCCCGGTGGTGGAGGAAATCCTCTACCCGGCGCTGGAGGATTACCAGATCGACATCATGATCGGCGAAGGGCCGGCCGCGCGCTCGGTCAAGCTGGACCTGCCGCCCTTTACCCTGATTGGTGCCACCACCCGTGCCGGCATGCTGACCAACCCCCTGCGCGACCGTTTCGGCATTGTGGCGCGGCTGGAGTTTTACACCGCGGAGGAGCTGACGAAAATCGTCAGCCGCTCGGCCGGCCTGCTCAATGTCACGCTGGCAGATAATGGCGCATTCGAAGTGGCCCGTCGCTCGCGCGGCACGCCGCGTATCGCCAACCGCCTGCTGCGGCGGGTACGCGATTACGCCGAAGTGAAATCCGATGGCATCGTCACCGCCCAGGTGGCCGATGCCGCGCTAGCCATGCTGGACGTGGACCCGGCCGGGCTGGATGTGATGGACCGCAAACTACTGGCGGCCATTCTGGAGAAGTTTGGCGGTGGCCCGGTAGGGCTGGACAATGTGGGTGCGGCCATTGGTGAGTCGACCGACACCATCGAAGACGTGATCGAACCCTTCCTGATTCAACAAGGCTATCTGCAGCGCACACCGCGCGGGCGGATGGCCACGGCATTGGCCTACACCCATTTCGGCCTGCCGCTCAAAGACTAGCCTCATGCAGAAAATCATCATCAAGACCGGCCGAACCTATCCGGCACTGGCCGAACAACTGGGCGATTTCGAACAGTGGATTGAACGTGAACTGGGCGCCGCGCCAGGCGAGTGGCGGGTGGTCGATGTCCAGCGCGGCGAAGCACTGCCACCGGTCGCTGATTGCCGTGGTGCGGTGCTGACTGGCTCTCCTGCCATGGTCAGCGACTATGAAGACTGGAGTGTCAGCACGGCGGCCTGGCTGCGCGAGGCGGTACAGGGCAATGTTCCCCTGCTGGGCATTTGCTATGGCCACCAGCTACTGGCCGATGCGCTGGGCGGTACAGTGGGCTATCACCCGCAGGGGCCTGAGGCCGGCGTGGTGGATATCCAGCTGTTGCCGGAGGCGGGGCAGGATCTGCTGCTGGCCGGGTTGCCGCCGGCTTTCCCTGCGGCGGTGATTCACTGGCAATCGGTGACTGCCTTACCGCCCGGTGCGGTGCGGCTGGCGGCCAATGATTTCGAAGCCAACCATGCTTTTCGCATCGGTTCGGCCTGGGGCGTGCAGTTCCATCCCGAGTTCGATACTGCCGCCATGGCGGCCTATCTGAGCCATCTCGCCCCGGCCTTGCAGGCTGCAGGAACAAGCGCAGAGGCCTTGCATCAGTCCTTGCGACCTACCCCGCATGCGGCGGGGCTGCTGCAGCGTTTTGCCCGTTTGCTCGAATACCAGGCGGCCTGATCCGGCCGTCCCGGTTCATCTTTGTTTTCCAGAAAGGGAACATCATGTTTTATGCACTGTTTACCGCCATTGTTGCAGTGGCGCTGGCCGCTTCGCTGGCGGTGGTGCGTTTTTTCGATCCTGCGGTGTACAAGATTCTGCTACGCACGCTGGGGCAGGATCTGGCCGATGCCTGGCGCCGCTATATCAGCTTTGCCATTCTGGTGGCGGGTATTTCCGGTGGAGTGCGGCCGTGGAATCTGGAACAGTACCTGCCGCCATCGGCAGGCAAGGGGAGTACCCAGCTGGAAATTACCGGTGCGCGCTGGCTGCTGGAGCTGTGGAATGCACTGACTGAAACCCTGCGTTCGATTGCACTGGTGATGCTGCTGTTTTTCCTGTGCTCGATGATGGCGTATGTGATTGCCCGCTCGCTGGAGTTACGCCGGTCCCGCGATTTGCAAGTTGATGCCAGGCAGCCGGATGCGGAGCAAGATTAAGGATATCGATGTCTCTTGAGTAGTGGCCTTCGGCTGATCGTGCTTATTTGGACACCGCCCCTGTACCGGGCGGTGTTTTTTATTTTGCACAGCAATTTGATGGTATTTACATTATTTGACATTGGCATTTCATGAAATCAAAATGATCACTCCCTATATTTATAATCATGTCATTAAAATGAAAAAATTCGCTTTTCTGCTTGCTGCTGTTGCCTCAACTTCGACATGGGCTGCCAATACCATGCCGCCAGTGCAATTGGGTATTGAGGGGTATCACGAGACCTATCATGAAACGGTGGACGGCTCCAGTTTCATGACGGAAAAAGCACGTATGCTGGGTATTAACATGGCTATACGTGAAGATGTGAACGATAAGGGCGATGCATTCCTGTTGCGTGGTCGTTATGCTTGGGGCAGTGCTGATTACTCCAGCGCATCAGGTGAATTCAGTGACCTTAGTCGTAAGAATTTTGATTTCAGCCTGGTTTATCAGCATGATTTTGCTTTGAGCTTTACTACGCTGACACCAGAGTTCGGCATTGGTTATCGCCGACTGGATGACCATCTGGAACAGTCTGGCTGGGGTGGCTATGAGCGCAATTCCATGTACAGCTATTTGCTGTTTGGCATTAGCAGCCGTAACACGCTCAACGCCGACTGGATGATCTCGCCTCGCATAGCCTACAAGTATGTGATAAGCGGGAGCCAGGAGTCGCGGTTGAGCGATATCAGTTCTTCGTGCAGCAATCTGAATAACCGTCAGAAAGACGGTTATGGCTATGAGTTGAACTTGTCTTTCGACCGTAAGCTGAGCAGTGGTAACTACCTGTCGCTGGCTCCGTATTATCGCTACTGGAATATCAAGGACAGTGATACATCTACTGCCGTATGTGGCAACTGGATCATTTCCGGTATGGAGCCACGCAATACCACCAAGGAAGTCGGTATGAATCTGTCGTACTCTTTCTGAGTCACGATATCTGTAGATATGAAAAAGGCAGCCTTGCGCTGCCTTTTCTATTTGCTGCCGTATTAATTACAGCGTGACCATATTGTCGCGGTGGATCAATTCCGGTTCCACCATATAACCCAGCGTGGCTTCGATCTCGCGGGTGGTTTTCTTCATGATCAGGCGGGCTTCGTCCGAGCTGTAGTTGACCAGGCCACGCGCTACTTCCAGCCCTTGCGGATCAACACAGGCCACGGCCTCGCCGCGCAGGAAATCGCCTTCGATAGCCGTGACGCCGACCGGCAGCAGGCTGGTGCCACGTTCGCGCACGGCCAGGGCGGCGCCGTTGTCCAGCACGATGCGCCCGGTGAGCTTGAGGTGATCGGCCAGCCACTGCTTGCGGGCGGCCATGCGATTGGTCGGTGCCAGCAACTGGGTGCCAATCCCTTCTCCATCAGCCAGGCGCGACAGCACGTCATGCTCGCGGCCACAGGCAATCACCGTGGCAGCACCGCTGCGTGCCGAGCGCTTGGCGGCCAGGATCTTGGTGATCATGCCGCCAGTGCCCACGCTGGAGCCGGCACCACCTGCCATGTCTTCCAGCTTGGGGTCGCCCGCTTCCGCCTCGTGGACAAAGATGGCATCCGGATGCTTGCGCGGGTCGGCGCTATACAGGCCTTGCTGGTCGGTCAGGATGATCAGCGCGTCGGCTTCGATCAGGTTGGTGACCAGCGCGCCCAGGGTGTCGTTGTCGCCAAAGCGGATTTCATCGGTCACCACGGTGTCGTTCTCATTGATGATGGGGACGACATTGAGGTTGAGCAGGGTCGTGAGGGTGGAGCGGGCATTCAGATAGCGGGTGCGATCGGCCAGGTCTTCGTGGGTCAGCAGGATTTGCGCGGTTTTCAGGCCGAATTCACGAAAGGCGGTTTCATAAGCCTGGCACAAGCCCATCTGGCCCACTGCGGCAGCGGCCTGCAGTTCGTGCACCCCCTTGGGGCGTACCGACCAGCCCAGTCGCTGGCAACCTTCGGCGATGGCGCCGCTGGATACCAGCACCACCTGTTTGCCACGACGCTTGAGTTCGGCGATTTCCGCTGCCCAGCGCGCCAGTGCCGACAGGTCCAGCCCCTTGCCGTCATTGGTTACCAAGCTGGAGCCTACCTTGACCACGATACGGCTGGCGGCATGAATCACCGAACGCATACAAAATCCTCTGTCTGGCTATGAATATCGAGCTAGCCAGTGTACCGCAAACTGCCGTGGCATGGCTCAGAAGTACTCGCTGGCGCGAAATTCCATCAGCTGGAAATGGGGTGACTGCTTATCCAGCCGCGAGCTGCGAATCAGGCTTTCTCCAGCCGTATCCCATAGGCGGAATTCACGCAGCCGGCTGAATAGACGGCCTTGGGTGACCAGTAGCGGTGGCCGGTGCAGACTGGTGATGGCCGGCAGGCGTAGCGCGTATTGTGGTGTATCGGCTGGATGGGTGATGCTGGGGATGAGCATCACGGCTTCGGGCTGCCGGCCGATGATCTCGACGCCGCATTCCACATCGATACCATCCGGCAATAGCGATACCCAGCAAATCATGCAGAGCTGGGCGGTGTCCGGTTTGCCCGGCTGGGTCAGCAGAATGGCCTCGCCGGCTCGCAGTGTCTGGCCACGCGGCTGGCCGCGCAACAAAAAGCCGGTCGCACTCTGATTCACCACCACAAACAGGCTGGGCGCCGGTGGTGCACGGGTGCTGGCCGGAGGCGCAGCCTGCTCGTTGCCAGCCTGTACCCAGCTCATGCCATTGCTGCGATACCAGATGGCAGGAATGGTGGAAATCAACTCGATGACTTCCTGTATCGGCAGGCGCTGATGCCGCCGCCGCCGTGGTTGTTGCCATTCGGCGGCCAGCGATTGCAGCAGGGCCAGCTCATCGTAAACCTGGCTCGGACTATGGCTGGTGTTTTGCAGCCGGGTCAGCTGCTCCACGCTATGCGTCAGTACCGTGATGGCAGGGGAGAGGTCGAGCAGATAGCAGGCGGCATCCAGTGTTTCACTCTGTACGCGCAGGAAGCGTGGCGGTTCGTCGCGGCTGGAGTCCACCAGATAGCCATGTACCCTGCCCTTGAGGGCTTCCACCGGCAGCAGGGTGGTCTGGCGTGACAGATCCATGATCAGTTGCTTGGCCACCAGCAATTCCGGCATCGACAGCCGGTTGGTGGAGGTGAGCCCCAGCAGCAGAATCTGCCGATAGATCAGCTCTGGTGAGTCGTCCTTTTCCAGATGTTTTTCCTGCCAGCCGCGTGCTAGGGCAAAGCTGTACAGCTGGTGGCAGTCTTGCCAGAAGTGCGCGGGGGGCGGGCTGTAGCTCTGGCAACAGATGTTCAGCAGCTGCCGCGCCGCCATCATGGTGTACAGCAGCAGTTCAATGCGCTGTTGCTCACGCTCCAGCAGGCCGCGCTTGGCCAGGCGTTCGCTCAGGGTGAGCTTGAACGCGACAAAAATAGACTCGAACAGCGCGGCACCCAGCATGGCCAACTGGCGGGTGCGCACCACCGAAGTGAGGTCGGTTTGGACAATCTCACTTTCCAGCGCCGGATAGTAGCGATCCAGCCCTTTGAGGTAGTGCAATAGCAGCTTGTGCCGATTGCCTACTTCCATCGGCGTGCGGCTCAGGCCTCGCAGGGCCTCAAGCAATAGGCGGCCGCATTCCTGCAGGTCGCTATACGGCAAGCGCTCTACCCAGCTGGCTACGCTGTCGGGGTTGGTGTCGACCAATCGTGGATCCCTATCGAGGGCGGGCAAGGCAAGCTGCATCGTGCGTCCTCATGGCAAGGCGGCGTAGCGCTGGGAATGAAAGGCGGGGAAGCGGATGTAAATCGTTCCCTGCCATGTATCACTCTCTATGCTATTTGAATTAAGCCGGCCAAAGCAAGGTAGCACTCAGGGCAAGGCAGTCACAGGCCCGGTCAAAACATCGTTTTGTTGACTTAACTCATCCAGTACCTGTGTTGTGGCCTGAAACAGTTGAGTCATCTCCTCTGCTTGCAAGATGTAAGGCGGCATGAAGTACACGGTTTTGCCAATTGGCCTTACCAGGCAACCATGCTTAAGCATGGCTGAGAAAAAGGCTTGTGCAAAGTCCGAGCGGGGGCTGTCGACATCAAAGGCCCAGATCATGCCGGTATGGCGGAAATGCCGTACGTCGGCACGCTCGGCCAGCGGTGCCAGAATGGCGCTAAAGGTTGCGGCCAGCTCGCGGTTACGGGCGATGATGTCTTCATCGGCAAAGATATCCAGCACTGCCAGTGCCGCACTGCAGGCCAGCGCATTGCCAGTGTAGCTGTGTGAATGCAGAAAGCCGCGCGTCACCTCATCGTGATAGAAGGCCTGATAGACCGTATCGCTGGTCAGCACGCAGGACAGGGGCAGGAAGCCGCCGGTAATCCCCTTGGATAGACAGAGAAAGTCTGGCGTGATCCCAGCCTGCTCACAGGCAAACAGAGTGCCGGTGCGGCCAAAGCCGACCGCGATTTCGTCGGCAATCAGGTGTATCTGATACTGATCGCACAGCCGGCGCAGCTCCGTGAGGTAAACCGGATCGTACATGGCCATGCCGGCAGCGCCCTGCACCAGTGGTTCGACGATGATGGCCGCCATTTCACCAGCTTTCTTGGCCAGCACATTCTCCAACGAGCGCAATGCCTGCCTTGCCACATCGGCTGCACTTTGCCCCGGGCCAGCCTGGCGCGCATCCGGGGTGGGGACACGTACCCCGGGTTTCAGCAGCGGCGCATAGGTCGCGGAAAACAGTGGCACATCGGTCACTGCCAGCGCACCGGCAGTTTCGCCGTGATAGCTGTTGTCCAGACTGATAAAGCGGCATTTCTCCGGACGACCGACATTCTTCCAGTAATGAAAGCTCATTTTCAGCGCGATTTCGGTGGCACTAGCACCATCCGAGGCATAAAACGCATGATCCTGGCCGCTCAGCGCGCACAGCCGCTCGGACAGCTCAATCACTGGCTGGTGGGTAAAGCCGGCCAGAATGACATGCTCTACCTGATCCAGTTGATCCTTGATTGCCTGCTTGATCCTGGGGTTACCATGGCCGAACAGATTGACCCACCAGGAACTGACCGCATCCAGATAGCGTCGGCCTTCGAAATCCTCCAGCCACACGCCCTCGGCGCGCGCGATGGGAATGATGGGCAAGGTTTCATGGCGCTTCATCTGGGTACATGGATGCCACACATGCTGGCGGCTGCGTTGCAGCCAGTCCTGATTGCTCACGGCAAACTCCTGAATGGGGAATGGGCTGGATGCTAACACAGCCCGCAAGCACCACCCGAACTGACAAAAAACGTCACATCCTGCCGCGTAATGCGGGCTATGGGATGTACTGACGGACTGAATTTACTGGATGGGGCCGCTTGGCACGCTTTCTGCATGGTATGGATAGTGCATACCACGGAGAGGGTCATGCGGGGCAATAATGGTTTTACTTTGATTGAACTGATGATTGTTGTTGCCATCATCGGCATATTGGCCGCGATTGCCATACCGGCGTATCAGGCTTACACGATACGAGCAAAGGTAGCCGAAGGGTTGCTGGCTGCCGATGCGATCAAGTCTGCAGTTTGGGATAGCTATACCAGTAATAATAGCTGGCCATCCAGTAATGCGTCAGCAGGTATTTTGTCGGCAAGCACTTATGCAACGAAATATATTGATTCAATCAATATAGTGGCAGCATCGTCAGTCAGCAATATAGTAGTAAATTTTAATGCTAGTACGGTATTGTCTGGATTGACCGTAACCATGATGCCACAACTTTCTAGTGGTTCAATCATGTGGACATGTCAAGCCAGTGCAACATTTTCACAGTACCTTCCATCGAGTTGTCGTTAACTTTATAAAGAGGAATACGTTATGAATAGCAAAATTCAGCAAGGTTTTACCTTGATCGAACTGATGATCGTTGTTGCCATCATCGGTATTCTGGCTGCCATCGCTATCCCGGCCTACCAGGATTACACCAAGCGTGCGCGTGTAACGGAAGGTTTGTCGCTGGCATCTGCAGCCAAGACTGCCGTATCTGAATATTACGCATCTAATAACCAGTTTCCGACGTCAAATGCTTCGGCAGGTTTGTCAACATCTATTTCAGGTAATGCTGTTTCCAGTGTGGTGGTTGGTACCTCTGGTGTTATTACCGTGACTTATAACACATTAGTTGACTCTACCGGGTCCGCTAATACTTTGACCTTGAGCCCTAGTTCGGGAAGTGGTGCAATTTCGTGGAAATGTGCTGCAGCTACCCTTCCAACAAACTGGGTACCTTCCAACTGCCGCAACGGTAACTAATTTTGATCATTGAGTAATTAATTAGGGAAGGTGCTCTGCAAAGAGCACCTTTTTTTATGATGATTAAAAAGATAACCATGGGCAGCTTATTAATTGCTGCGGCAGTAACCATGCCTTTTTTGAGCTGGCTGCGCTATGCGCCTCTGCCTGATTGGGTGTCGGATGCATCGTGCTTGTTTTTCTTGGCGACTTCCATGCTATTTATCCTACCAGCACGGAATAATTCCTCACTAAATATCTCTGCAGTATTGCTACCATTTTTGTGTTTTGCCATTTATCTGGCTATGACTGGTCATAATTTGGCGAATTTCACAATCTTGATTGCAATACTGGGCTTTCTTGTTCTTTGGAGTTTGCAGTTCTCCATTCATTTCAATAAAAATAACAGCGAAGATTTTTTGCTGATTCTGGCGACAGTCATTTTTATTTTTTCCATGCTGCAAGTGGTGTTGGGCTTGTTGCAGGTGTTGAGTCTTGCTCCTTTATTTCAAGGCTATGTGGTATTTGATCAGTCTGAGGTAAATTCAAATATCATGGGTAATATTGGGCAGCGTAATCAGTATGCCCAATTTTTAAGCTGGGGAATCCTGGCTGCCTGCTATCTTTATGCTAAAAGACGATTGCGTATGTCTTTCTTCATCGGGAGCGTTTTTCTTCTGGCTTGGCTGTCAGCATGTGCAGGTGCACGTCTGGTGTGGGCTTATGTGCTGATTTTTGCCGGGCTGGGATGGTATTGGTCAAGGCAGAATAAGGCTGAAACAGTCCGCCGAATGATCCGGGCTGTGATGATCGCAGTTGTCTTGATAGTATTGACGCAATTATTTAGTAAGCAGATTGCAGCACTGTTGGCCTGGCTCGGTATTCCCATCCATGTTGTTAGTGGTGCAGACCGTTTCTTTTCTGCTGGTTTTGGTATTCGTCGCCGTATTGAGTGGACTAAAGCATGGGAAATTTTTCTGCAACATCCCTGGTTTGGCGTTGGTTGGGGAGGTTTCCCCGCTCAGTCGGTGGAGATGGAGCTGACTGGTGGTCTACCGAAATATCCTGAGAGCTGGCTGTTTGTTCATTGCCATAACCTGTTTTTCCAGCTGTTGGCTGAAACCGGCATTGTTGGTGTACTGATTGTATTTGCCACACTTGGCTACGCACTGGGCAGTTTTTTTAGAAAAGGACAGCAGTCGGCGGAAAACTTGCTGTTGCTGGGTATTGGTGGCGTGATCCTGGCGCACAGCATGTTTGAATACCCGCTATGGTATCTGCCATTTTTGAGTATGTTTTTGATTGTTCTTTTGCTAGCGCCAGCGCCAAGAGTAACAATTTCGATGCGGCCATCATTTGTCAGGGTGGCGGGTTTGGTTGTCGCGATAATGACATTGCTTTATCTTGGGACTGGTATTGCAGCCTTTAAAACAATGGTCGCCTATGACTTGCCAGCACCAAATGCACAAGAGAATGTGCGGCGGATGGGAGCCTTGTTTGATGTTGGCAAAAATCCGTTGTGGACTAATGATGCAGATATGGTATTGGCCAATTATTTGATTCCCTCGCGTGAGCAGCTGGATCTGAAGCTGCAGCACTTTTCCCGATTGGCAGCATACCGACCCTACCCTGAAGTGCTACTGAAATTGGCAGTCTTGTATGCACTGGATAAGCAGATGGCCAAAGCCGAGCATACGATAAAGCTGGCAATCGCCAACTATCCAGATTATGCGCCCAATTTTGATTACCGTTTGGCCGTGATGAAGAAAGATGAACTGAAGCCATTGCAGCTGATTACCTCCAAGGCGGCCAAGGCATATGTCGATCATGGTGTTCAGACCGATCCTGGCCGTATCGCGGCAGTCATGACAGTTGCCTCCCCGGCCACCCGCAAGCCCTTGTTCTAGGTAGTTAACGACACTGCCAGTCTTCTGGCTGGCGGTGTCTTCACCGCGCTACATGCGGTATCCTCCATGCTTTGCTTTTAGCCCCAGACTCCATCATGTCTTTTCCAACTTTTTCCCGCCGTCTGGCCTTGCTGGCGTTTTGCCTGATCGCCATCATGCCTTTTGCCTCCCGTATCCATTTCGTGCCATTGCCGCAGTGGTTTGGCGAGATGAATGTGGTGTGGCTGATGCTGGCCGCAGCGGTTTATCTGTTGCCCAGCGGCATGCTGTTCGAGCGGGTGCCGCGTGCCAGCTGGTGGTGTCTGTGGCTGGCCATCGTGTGGGCGCTGCAGCCGCAGCTGGTCCATGCGCTGTTTCCCGGTATGACTTATGCCACCGCGCTGGCCTGGCTGGTGGTGGCTTTGCTGGCTGGTTTGTCTTATAGCCTGCAGCAGACCTTTGGCAGTCGCGAGTTTGCGGTGTGGCTGGCGCGCGCCATCATTGTCGGCGGGCTGGTGCAGTCGCTGATCGGTCTGGCGCAACTGACGGGCTTGGCCAATAGCCTGGGCTTGTTTTATGACAGCGCCCACCCGACGACCAATATCTTTGGCCATATCGGGCAGCGCAACCAGTATGCGCATTACCTGATGTGGTCGGTGGTCAGTGGAGTGTATCTGTTTGCGGTGGATCGCCTGGCGCGTGGCTGGTTGGTGCTGCTGGTGCTGTGGCTGGGGCTGATGCTGGCCTATGCCGCATCGCGTACTACCTTGCTGTATCTGCTGGCCTTGACCTTGCTGGGTGGCTTGTGGCACTGGCGGATGCAGTCTGCGGTATCGCGCCGCTTGATGTGGGCGATGCTGCTGTCTTGTGTGGTGGTGTTTGCGGCGCAGTTTGCCTTGCCGCTGGTGAATCATCTGCTCTCTTTGCTGACACATGCCACGGTGAGCAACGCTTCGGGGGTGGAGCGGCTGGCAGCCAACGGCGATGATATGGGCTCGCGCCGGCTGGCGGAAATGGGCAAGGCCTGGTTGAGTTTCAAGTCGCACCCGCTGTGGGGGGTGGGCTGGTCGCAATATGCAGCGGAAAGTGTGCGCTTGCAGCCTTTGCCGCAATTTGCTTCTGCCGGTTTCAATAGCGGTTTGTTTACCAATTGCCATAATCTGATTCTGCAATTGCTGGTGGAAATGGGACTGCCGATCACCTTGCTGGTGGTGGGTGGCTTTGCCTGGGTGATCTGGCCTTTCTTCAGCGAGCAGGCCGAGGCTGAGGGGATGCTGGCCTTGGGCTGCATGGCGGTCACCCTGATTCACTCCATGCTGGAGTACCCACTCTGGTATCTGTATTTCCTGGCGATGCTGGTGGTGTTTGCCTCGATGTCTCCTGCGCGTACCGGTCGCGCGGGCTGGATGCTGCGGGCGTGCTGGATGCTGGGCATGCTGTTCATCGGCTATATGTCGGTGGTGACCTGGTCTACCTATAACGAGCTGGTTGGGCTCTATACCCAGACGGATAACCCGGCGCGTGATGCCAAGCGACAGCAGCGGTTGGCCGAGATCATGGAGCAGCACCCGCTGTTTGCCTACCATGCACTGAGCACGCTGGATGACTATCTGGTTGCCGACAAGAACAATCTGACGCGCAAGTTGCAGTGGGAGGAGCGGCTGACAGCTTTCCGCCCTTACCCGGATGTGATGATGAAAAAGGCACAAATGCTGGCGCTGGCCGGACGCGAGGCGGAAGCCAAGGCGACGGTGAGCACGGCACTGGCCTCATTCCCGACTTATGCCAAGGATTATCTGGACGGTATTGATGAAGAAGTCCCGGCGTGGCAGCCGCTGCGCGAGATCGCACAGCAGGTGTTTGACCGCCTGCCAGCCAAGTATCGCGGTGGCGAAGGGGAATAAGCGGTCGCTGTAAAATTGAAAAGCCCGCGCTGAATGGCGCGGGCTTTTTTCATTGCAGTAGCAGGCAATCAGTTGTCGATAACGACGCCTTCGCTCAGCGCAGTTTTCATTTTGCCGAGTGCCTTGGCCTCGATCTGGCGGATGCGCTCGGCAGAAACCCCGAACTCTGCAGCCAGCTCGTGCAAGGTGGCGCCGCCATCATCGGCCAGCCAGCGGGCTTCGACAATGCGACGGCTGCGGGCATCCAGCGATGCCAGTGCGTATTCGATGCCTTCGGTTTGCAGATGGTCGAACGCTTTGCGTTCCAGCGCACGAGTCGGTTCGTGATGGGCGTCGGCCAGCCAGTCGATGGGGGCAAAACCTTCATCGTCGCCATCGTCGGCCATCAGCGCGATATCCTGCCCGCTCATGCGGGTTTCCATTTCACGCACTTCTTCCGGCTTCACGCCAAGGTCTTCGGCGATTTGCCGGGCTTCGTTTTCACTCAGCGCAGAAAAACTGCTCTTCATGCTGCGCAGATTGAAAAACAGCTTGCGCTGCGGCTTGGTGGTGGCAATGCGCACCAGGCGCCAGTTGCGCAGGATGAATTCGTGAATTTCAGCCTTGATCCAGTGCACGGCAAAGGAAAACAGGCGTACGCCACGGCCCGGCTCGAAGCGTTTTACCGCTTTCATCAGGCCGATATTGCCTTCCTGGATCAGGTCGGCCTGTTGCAGGCCGTAGCCGGCATAACCACGCGAAATCGATACGACAACGCGCAGATGTGACAGCACCATCTGGCGAGCGGCTTCCAGATCATTGTCTTGCTGGAAGCGGGTGGCCAGCTCGGTTTCCTGTTCGGGGGTCAGCATGGGAACACTGTTCACCGCCTGGATGTATTGCTCCAGGCTGCCGCTGGACGACGGAACGGGCAAGGCAAATGTTGTGGTCATCAGTGTAACTACCTCCTTGGGTAGTGCTATGTTAGCACTCGTATATTGAGAGTGCTAGCAAGCAAAGGTTCCAGCGTCAATGATTTTTCCTATCGGGCTGATAGCTTTTTCAGTGGAAAATCGCTGGGAATATTCTGCTGGTCGACATCGGCTGAATGTCACCATAAGCGACATTCAGCCAGAAGTGAAAGGGAATGATTGTTAACGAGGTTGAATCTGCCGCAGGTGATGGTCGGAAGCCAGGCGGGCGCCCAGCATCGCCAGCAGGGCGGAAATGGCCAGCACAACAAGCAACTCGACAACGCTGAGGCCGCGTAACTGCACGGCTTCGTTGTAAAGCTGGGCAAATTCGTGGATGGCGGGGTTGGCCGTCATTACCAGCCAGCTGGTCAGCCCCCATGCGGCCAGACCGGCAAGCAGGCCCTGCCACATGGCGTGGTACATGAAGGGGCGACGGATAAAGCTGTCCGGCGCGCCAATCAGCTTGGCCACTTCGATTTCATCGCGACGGGCCAGAATCTGCATCCGTACCGCATTGTGGGTGACCAGAACCAGGGCAATGCCCAGTGCCGCGCCGAGAAACCAGGTCAGCTGTTTGCCCATCTCCACCATGCCGTACAGGCGCTTGGCCCAGCGGGCATCGAACTGGGCGGTTTCCACCATGGGCAGGCCGGATAGTTCTTTTTGCAGCATTTCCAGTTCGTGGGGTTCCAGCGTCTTGGGGGTGACTACAAAGGCGTCTGGCAGCGGGTTGTCAGTCAGACCATCACTCAGTCCTGGCAGACCGTTGCGCTTTTCCAGATCGGACAGCGCCTGCTTCTTGCCGACGAAGCTGTAACTCTGAATGCGTGGGTGTTTGGTGAGGGTGCTGGAGACGGCGGCGAGGTCGGCTTCCTCGGCTGATTGCTCCATGAACAGGGTGATCTGTGGCGTGGCGGTGAGCCGGCCAGCCCATTCCTGGATGCTGCTTACCGTCAGATAAAGCGACAAGGGCAGGGCCAGCGCGATGGATAGCATCAACAAGGTGAGCAGGCTGCCGAACGGTTGGCGCAGGATCTTCACCAGCGCCTGTCTGGCGCTTTGCCAGTTCAGATAGAGAAAGTGTTTCATGCGGCGAACTGCCCTTCTTTCAACCGGATGATGCGACGTCCGTAGTCTTCCATCAGGGTTTCGTCATGGGCGGAAATCACCACGGTCACCCCAACCTGATGGAAGGATTTGAACAGCTCCATGATGTCCAGCGCGTAAGCGCGGTCGAGGTTGGCTGATGGTTCATCTGCCAGCAGCAGGCTGGGGCGGTGCACCACGGCGCGGGCAATGCACAAACGTTGCTGTTCGCCACCAGACAGGCGAATCGGCATGGATTTTTCTTTGGACAGCAGGCCAACCTTGTCCAGTGCGGCACGCACCCGGCGTGCGGCATCACGTCGATCGAAGCCGATGATGTCCAGCGGCAACATAACGTTATCGAAGACCGAGCGATCGAACAGCAGCTTGTGGTCCTGGAATACCATGCCGATATGCTGGCGCACATAGGGAATCTGACTGCTGCGCAGCTTGGACAGATTCTGGCCGCTGACAATCACGCTGCCGCTGCTGGCGCGCTCGATGCCAGCCACCAGCTTGAGTAAGGTAGATTTGCCGGCACCGGAATGGCCGGCCAAAAAAGCCATTTCACCAGTGTCGATGGTAAAGGAAAGATTCTTCAGGGCTTCGTTGCCACCGGGATAACGCTTGGTGACCTGGTCGAACTGAATCATGCGCTGCATTCCCCTTGATCCTGAGCTGCAGGCCAGCGTATTCGCCAGGGCCTGCCGGGTGAGGTGTCGCCGGCAAGCAATCACCGGCGCGGGTCTCTATAAAGTGTGTCGATCAGTCGAACAGGGCGTCGACATAATCCTTGCTGTTGAACGGGCGCAGATCGTCGATGCTTTCGCCCACACCGACAAACCGTAGCGGAATCGGCCGCTGCTTGGCAATGGCGGCAATCACACCACCCTTGGCGGTGCCATCCAGCTTGGTCAGAATCAGCCCGGTCAGGCCCAGGGCGTCATCGAATACCTTGACCTGGCTGATGGCGTTCTGGCCGATGTTGGCATCCAGCACCAGGATGATTTCATGTGGCGCATCCGGCAGCGCTTTCTGGATGACGCGCTTTACCTTTTTGATTTCTTCCATCAGATGCAGCTGGGTCGGCAGGCGCCCCGCCGTATCCGCCAGTACGATGTCGATGCCACGGGCGGTAGCCGCCTGGATGGCATCAAAGCACACGGCAGCAGCGTCGCCACCTTGCTGGGCAATTACGGTGACATTGTTACGTTCGCCCCAGGCCATCAGCTGTTCGCGCGCAGCTGCGCGGAAGGTATCGCCAGCAGCCAGCAGCACGCTCTTGCCTTGCTGCTGATAGTACTTGGCCAGCTTGCCAATCGAGGTGGTTTTCCCGGCACCATTCACCCCAGCCATCATGATGACAAAAGGCTTCTTGCCGCTGACATCCAGCGGCTTTTCCAGCGGGTGGATCAGATCATTGAGCGAATCCTTGAGTGCGCCTTTCAGCTCACTGCCGTCTTTCAGGCCCTTCAGGCTGACGCGCTCGCGCACATCCTGCAGCAGGTGCACCGTGGCATCCATGCCCATGTCGGCGGTCAGTAGTACGGTTTCCAGCTCTTCGTACAACTCCTCATCGATCTTGCCACCGCCAAACAGGCCAGCCAGCGATTTGCCCAGTTTGTCACGGGTTTTGGACAGACCAGTCTTGAGGCGTTCGGTCCAGCTCTGCTTGCGTGCCGGCGGTTCTGCTGCGGCACTGACGGGGGGAGGAGTCGGGTTCTCCGGCGCGGGTACGGGCGCCTCAGGGATGTCGGGTGTAGCAAGCGGTGTGGCTTGCAAGGTGGCGGGAGCCGCCGCCGGGATGTCTGCCGGCTGGCTGGCTAGGGGTTCTGCAGCCGGGGTTTCAACCGGCTTTGGCTTTTTCTTGAAGAAACTGAACATGCGTCTGCGTAGTCAACGGTAGGCGATAAATGGCTAAATTGTATCCTTAAATCAGCCACTGGGCAGAAACGATGGTGATGAAAGCCAAAGCCGGGCTGATTGGCCGTGGTGAAGGGCGTTGGCACTGTCGATTGGAGGAGGGCATTTAGCCTAACCAGCATGCCTATGCTGCTGCGCCCATGTCTGAAGGTGAAGGCAGGTCGCGGCTGCGGATGAGGTGAGTGGGTGAGTTTGCCAGTCACGTTGATTGGACGAGATGGTGTGCAAGCTGGGTGTTCTCAGGCTACGTCACCCGGCTAGGTGGCAAGCACCGTGTGCCACGGTGGTTTGTAATGGCATGGTTCCGCCGAAGCGGCATGCGCTGTTGATCAGGCTGATCAATCAAGCATTGTCATTGGGGCTATTTATCAAGCGATGGCTAATCGGCATGCAGAAACCGGGTGTGTGTGCTTTGCTACCCACACGTCTATATAGAGCATAGAGGATGTGCCTGGCGCAGGCAGATTGGTAATGGCGCTGATGGGGCATGTTGTGCTTGCCTGTGGCATGGCTACGCGGCGCTGTCTGCTTGTTGGTCCAGGGTCTTGTCTGGATACGCACTGTGACGGCGGGTGCGACACCTTTGAACGCCAATCTGCGTCAGATGCAGCATGCCGGACGGGAAACGGGTAAACTCTCGCCCTTGAGTTTTTAGCCCAAGCGTCATGAATCAACAGCGAAACAAAGTCCGAATCATCGGCGGCCAGTATCGTCGTCGCTTGCTGCCCTTTCCGGATGCCGAAGGTTTGCGCCCAACGCCGGACCGGGTGCGGGAGACGGTATTCAACTGGCTGGGTCAGGAATTGCACGGCAAGCGCTGTCTCGACCTGTTCGCCGGCAGCGGCGCCCTCGGTTTCGAAGCGGCCTCGCGCGCAGCGGCACGTGTGGTCATGGTGGAAAAGTCGCGCAAGGTAGCGGAATCGCTCAAGGCCAATCGCCAGTTGCTCGCGGCGCATGCCATCGACGTCGTCCCAATGGATGCCTTGCTGTACCTGAAAAGCTGTCGAGAGCAATTTGACATCATTTTCGTCGATCCGCCGTATGACTCCAGCTTGCTGCAGCAGGCATTGCCCTTGTTGCAGCCGTTGCTGGCTACTGACGGCGTATTGTATTTCGAAGCCAGGCACTGGCCGGAAAGTTTGCCAGGCTGGCAGATCCTGAAGCAGGACAAGGCCGGCATGGTGCATTACGCACTGGTCCGGCCTGCGACTGAAGAATCGCTGTAATACGTAGGCAGGTCGCCGCATAAGGATATAACGGGGCGAACTTGCGACCGTGCTGCACGGATGACAGAATCAATACTGTGAATACCTGAGGAAATTACTATGTCTCTCATGATTACCGACGAATGCATCAACTGCGACGTCTGTGAGCCGGAATGCCCGAACAATGCCATCTCGCAGGGTGAGGAGATCTATCAGATCGACCCCAGTCTGTGCACTCAGTGTGTAGGCCACTATGACGAGCCGCAGTGCCAGCAAGTCTGTCCGGTGGATTGCATCCCGCTGGATCCGGCCCATCCGGAAACCCAGGATGAGCTGCATGCTAAGTACCTGGTCATTTCCGGCAAAGCCTGATTGAAGCTAAGTGCTTGATGAAAAAGACAGAGCCCCGCAGTTTGCGGGGCTTTGTTCTTTTTCTGGCAAAAATAATGAAAAAAATTGCAGCACAGGTGTTGACGAGGGAAGTGGGTATCTATACTATTCGGGTCTCTCAGGGGGGGGTTACCCCAGCGGTCAACGGGTCCGGACTGTAAATCCGGCGGCTCAGC
>NZ_QAJS01000018.1:0-307 GCF_003852595.1 Aquitalea sp. FJL05 | reverse complement strand
GAATTTTTTACGTCTTGGCGGCGTGTAGTTTGAAGGCCGTATAGTTGTTGCAGGCGGGTGTAGCTCAATGGTAGAGCAGAAGCCTTCCAAGCTTACGACGAGGGTTCGATTCCCTTCACCCGCTCCAAGCGTTAATGCCTGTTAAAGGGCCCATGTAGCTCAGGGGTAGAGCACTCCCTTGGTAAGGGAGAGGTCGGCAGTTCAATTCTGCCCATGGGCACCACCCATTTGTTTGTAGTTATTCAAATCAGGAAATTTTGCCATGGCTAAGGAAAAGTTCGAGCGGACCAAACCGCACGTAAACGTC
>NZ_QAJS01000017.1:56407-179379 GCF_003852595.1 Aquitalea sp. FJL05 | reverse complement strand
CCCCGGCCGGCATTGCCAGCGTCACCGAACAAAGCCAGACCCTCTCTGCCGGGACCAACCTCAACCTCATCGCCCAGCGCGATGCCAACCACACCACCGGCCGCCGCTGGCTGCACAACGCCGGCCAGCACATCAGCCTGTTCGTGGCGGGGGTGAAAGACCAGATCGCGCTGAAACTGATTGCAGCCAAAGGCAAGGTGCAGGTGCAGGCGCAGAGCGATGCGATGGAGATCACCGCAGACAAGGATGTGACGATTACCTCCTGCAAGGAGCGCATCACCATTGCAGCCAAAGAAGAGATTCTGCTGACCAGCGGTGGCGGCTATATCCGGCTGAAAGGCGGCAATATCGAAGTGCACTGCCCGGGGACTGTCAGTATCAAGGGGGCCAGCCACAACCTATCCGGGCCAGACAGCATGAATATCCCCATGCCGGTTTTCCCTGGTAAGCAGTTCTGCTTGCAATGCATGCTCAATGCACTCAAGTTCGGCCTACCACTGGCGGGACAATAGGAATGGCAATGTATTTTGCGATGGACGAAGGAAATGTAGCGGAACAGTCACAAAAACTGGAGACGCTACTCAAAGAACTGCCAGACGGTCTGTATTGC
Organism: Aquitalea sp. FJL05; assembly: GCF_003852595.1. Taxonomy (NCBI): domain Bacteria; kingdom Pseudomonadati; phylum Pseudomonadota; class Betaproteobacteria; order Neisseriales; family Chromobacteriaceae; genus Aquitalea; species Aquitalea sp. FJL05. Next base: position 178,769 of record NZ_QAJS01000017.1, on the reverse strand, counting down.
TACGCCCTGGTAGACGATAGTTTCGACTACCAGCGGCGCAAGATATGGCAGAGCAAAGCAAGCTGGCCTTTGTATCACCTGCAGGACTGGGGTGAGCTACGCGAGGTTTCACCAAGACTCATCGAGTTGCATCCCGACAACCTACAAGATCTGCAACGGCTGCTACGACATTGCAAGGGGCGGCCGATGCTGAGCTTTCTAACAAGCCAGCTTAGCGCCCCCGCCTTACGGGATGCCTGGCAACGTAGCCTCAATGCCACCACCGAAGACGGGCAGTGGTACGTCGTCCGTTTTGCCGATACACGCATCGCTGCCAGCCTGCCGCAAGTACTGGCTACTGCAGCCTGGCAACGGCTGTGCGAACCAGTGGAACAGTGGTTGATTATTGACCGCCACAGCCAACTGCGGGCATTGCCCATGCCGCCCAAGACACTTCCTCCCGATGCGCAGGATCCATGGCTGCTGAGCACTCCGGAATTTACCGCCCTGATGCAAGCCGCCCAGGCCGACGTATTGGCAGACCAGTTGCACGAAGGTTTCTCCGACCTGCTCCCTAGCTCTGGCGCAGTGCTGCATGGCTGGCTGCAACGTACGGCAGATCTGTTAGCAGAACATCACATTGAGGATGCCCCTGAGCAGCTAACCGTAGCCGTGGCCGTGTGTTACAGCGAAGGACGCTTGCTGGATGATCAGCTATTGCGCCAAGCACTGGCTCAGCCCGACCCTGGCAAACGAGTTGACTTGCTGGCCCAGCTATTGGAACCAGCGCAATCCGTCAGTACTTGAATAGCGTGGCACTGCACCTGTGATGTTAACCAACAAATGCCCCACACCGGACACCACTAAGATACTCAGGATAGATCATGAAGATGCCTTCCTATTTCTCAAAATATTGGCCCACGATAAGGGACTACACGCTTTTTCTGATTGGCTGTGTGCTATTGATTTCACCTTTTGTGACCTGTTTCATTCTTGAATTGTTTAATGAAATAACGTCCTATAAGCTTAAAAGCCATACATTCTTTTCTTTGGTGCTGCTGTGGTTTATTCCTGGTGTCATCTTGGGCATATGCCTGCTTCCGGTTGGGATTATGGAACTCAATCGCCGCAAGAAAAGTGCGTGGATACCACGCTTGTGGATAGCAATTGTGTTGATTTCCATCTTGGCCTGCTCTGCCCTGCTTGCTTCCTATGGCATCGAGGGCTATTGCGGCGAGCGTCTCCAACAGAGCTGCGGTAACTGGAACTAAACTTGCTCAGCAGACACGCAATTGGCCAGTCCGCGTTTAAGAGGCAGTTTTCATTCCCTCGCGAAACGATGGAGACCACTCAATGAGTATTCACAACCCACGCACTTACCTGGAGCAGAGTGGTTTCCAATGAGCGTATTGCGCAAGCGAATCTCCGCATTACTGCTGCTGAGTCTGCTATTTCTGGCTGGCTGCGAAGAAGAAAAAACCAGTTTGAGTTATCTGGCAGTCAATCACACCGCAAAGCCAATCGACTCGATCACCATTAACGATCAAGGCGGTGTGCTGAATGTACCGGCCATGGGTGGCGGAGGCAAAGAAGTTTGCTGTGTCGTCGTCCCTAGCAAATGGCGACCGGGGCTAACAGTCAAGATTGGCTGGCTGCAAGGCGGACATTTCCAGCGTGATGCCAGTGGTAATGTCGTCATGCAAAATGGTGACAAGGTGTTTATTGAAGGCAGCTGGAAAACTCGCACCGTGACCATCCCGGAATATCAGGCGAAAGAGATGCAGCATGTTGATATCCACTTCCTGCCCAATGACCAAGTGTTGGTCAAATTGAGCGATATTCTGCCTTATCATCCAGACTATCGACCGGCCTATCCCCGCGAGACGCAGAAGGCCACACAATGAATACCCACACCCTACGCACTTACCTGGAGCAGAGAGGTTTCCAATGAGCGTATTACGCAAGCAAATCTCCGCATTGCTACTGCTGAGTCTGCTATTTCTGGCTGGCTGCGAAGAAGAAAAAACCAGCTTGAGCTATCTGGCGGTCAACCATACTGCAAAGCCAATCGACTCGATCACCATTAATAATCAAGGCGGTGTGCTGAATGTACCGGCCATGGGTGGTGGCGGTGGAGAAGTCTGCTGCGTCATTGTGCCGAGCAAATGGCGCCCAGGGCTAACAGTCAAGATTGGCTGGCTGCAAGGCGGACATTTCCAGCGCGATGCCAGTGGTAATGTCGTCATGCAAAATGGCGACAAGGTGTTTATTGAAGGCAGCTGGAAAACTCGCACCGTGACCATCCCGGAATATCAGGCCAAACAGATGCAGCATGTTGATATCCACTTCCTGCCCAACGACCAGGTGCTGGTCAAACTGAGCGATATCTTCCCTGAGCATCCAGACTATCGACCGGCCTATCCCCGCGAGACGCAGAAAGCCACACAATGAGTACTCAAAACCCAGCACCCTACCCAAGCGGGCAGCGCGCACTCACCGCACGGGAACAATTACAACGGGCACAAGCGTTGGCCTGCGTCAGCGGCAAAGATAGCTCCAAATGCCGCGGCCAGATCCATGTGGTGCTGTTCTTCGACGGCACCGGCAACAACCTCAATCTGGACTATTACCAGCCCAAGCCAGACCAGCAGAAGCCAAGCAATATCGCCCGTATGTTTCTGGCCGCACGAGACAAGCCAGATGATGGCTATTTCCGCTTCTACATGCCTGGTGTCGGCACACCTTTCCCGGAAATTGGCGACAAGGGCGGCATGCTGGGTACGGCAGCGGGTGCCGGCGGCGAAGCACGGATTCTGTGGGCACTAACACGACTGCTAAATGCACCCTATCGCTATGTCACTAAAGGGGTCTTGATTGACGATGGACTAGCTAAGTCCATCACTGAAATGGCTAGTGGTGTAACGGGCAGAGCCATGCGCTGGGCCTTGTTCACTAATTGGCAACGTCGATTGCAGGCTGCGCTGAAGGGCCGCAAGCCCGAAGTGACGCAAATAAACCTCTCTGTATTTGGTTTCTCACGCGGTGCTACTGAAGCGCGGGCCTTCGTCAACTGGCTGTATCAGGTATGCAAACAGGAAAATGGTGGCTGGCACTTTGCTGGCATCCCGCTGCGCACCCAGTTTCTGGGGATTTTTGACACGGTGGCTTCGGTGGGCCTTGCCCAACTGTTTCCTGACAATCTTCCCTTTACCGGTCACATGGCTTGGGCTGATGGCAACCTGGCCATACACCCGGCAGTAGAACAATGTGTGCACTATCTGGCTGGACACGAAGTACGGGCCTGTTTCCCACTGGATACCGTACGCCGTGGCAATAGTTACCCTGCCAATGCGATGGAAGTAATGTACCCGGGCTCCCACTCCGACGTAGGCGGTGGCTATATGAATGGTGAGCTAGGCATCATGGCTGCACAAAACAGCCAGATGTGTGTGATACCCTGCCGCCGCATGTATGAAGCGGCACTTAAGGCCGGCGTACCACTACTGGCCATGAACCAACTCACCGATCAAGTCCAGAAATTGCTGACACCCACACAGCAGGTAATCAACGATTTCAACGCTTATCTGCGTGATGCCAAGGTCGCCCCGGCCTCGGCCGAAAAAATGCACCAGCAGCATATGGCACTATATCTAAGCCAACGCTTCAAATATCGTCGCGAGTTTACCAAGCGTGCGCCCTACCGTACTGCCAGCAGTAAACATCAGCAGTACTTGCAACGAACCCAGCAAGGCATCATCAGCGGTTTGGCCAAGCTGCATGCTGGCGACCCCATGTCACCAGATTTTGACCCGGCACATGCAGCCGCAAAGGTAAAAAATAGGCCATCGTCGTACAGTCGGGCATTAGATCCGGCAGTCTCACCGGAAACCGATCCCGCTCATATCGCTAGCAGTCTTGACTTGCGACGACTCACTCCGGCAGTCGAGCACTTTCTTGAGAGCTATATCCATGACTCAGTGGCCGGTTTTATCGAGACCGCTTTCTACGAAGGGACGTTCAATGGCTGCGGCTTATTCAAGTTCCGCACTGTGTATAAGGGAGATGAGTGAGTTGTTCTTCGATGGGCATCGGAGCCCAGGCCATCACGACCATGGCCGGGGCACCGTGCGGTTAGGCGCAGAGGGGCTGACAGAAGACTGGCGGATGAAACAGGAAAAGAAATCGCCCTGCTACACCACCCGGGTGGACCAGGTGGTGACTGTCCGATGATCTACTTTACCTGCGCTGTGCAGGCAACGATCAATCACTTCATTTCCCACACGGTGCCAAAAAATGGCGCCATAATCCGGAGATGGATAACACAGAAGAACACCGCATCAATCTACGCCTCCCTGCCGAGCTGTACCAGGCAGTAGATGTACTGCGTAGTGAAGGCGGCATCAAACGCTCAGTCAATAGCTGGGTAGCAGAAGCCATTCAGGAAAAAATCCAGAAGGAAACGCAACCACGCAATCAGCCTACTCACCAATCGGGGCGGCCTTTTTTTGAATTCTTCGCGGGCGGTGGCATGGCACGTGCTGGGCTTGGAGATGGTTGGCACTGCGCATTCGCCAATGACTTCGACGCGATGAAGGCCCAGGTTTATCGCAAAAACTGGAATGGTGGCCATGAGTTTGTGCTGGATGACGTGAATAACATCACCACAGCCCAGCTGCCAGGCCACCCAGAGCTAGTCTGGGCATCCTTTCCCTGCCAGGACCTCTCCCTGGCTGGCAACTACAAAGGCATCGGGGATAAAGAGTCGGACAAGCAAACCCGCTCGGGTACCTTCTGGCCATTCTGGCGGCTCATGCGCACACTGATACAAGAAGATCGCGCACCCAGCCTAATCGTTCTGGAAAATGTCTACGGCGCACTGACATCGCACCAAGGCAAAGACTTTGCCGCCATCTGCACCTCATTTACCGACGCTGGTTACCGGATTGGTGCACTGGTCGTCGATGCCAAGCACTTTGTCCCCCAATCTCGACAGCGCGTCTTTTTCATTGGCGTTCACCCCAGCGTAGACATCCCGGCCAGTTTGCTGTGCGACCATGCCAACGGCCCCTGGCACCCTGCCGCACTACAAAAGGCCTACTCACAGCTATCAGCTGCCACTCAGGCAAACTGGCTATGGTGGCAACTTCCCCTGCCGCAGCAAAAGGTAACTCCATTTGCCAAGGTGATAGAAGAGAACCCGGACAGTGTAGTGTGGCACTCTCCAGAAGAAACCGCGCGCATTCTGTCCCTAATGGCTCCCCTGCACATGAAAAAAGTGGAAGAAGCCAAGCAGGCGAAAACGAAGATGGTGGGCGGCGTTTATCGACGCACGCGCATAGAAAATGGTATCCGCCAACAGCGTGCCGAAGTAAGGTTTGATGATATTGCTGGTTGTCTGCGCACTCCCTCGGGGGGCTCTAGCCGGCAGATCATCCTTGTTGTTGAAGGAAGCCACGTCCGTTCACGCTTGCTTTCTACACGCGAGGCCGCCCGCTTAATGGGCCTGCCGGACAGTTATTGCTTACCGGAAAAATATAACGATGCGTACCACGTCGCTGGCGATGGTGTGGTGGTACCCGTTGTGGGTCACCTGACAAAACACATTTTCAATCCCGTCCTGGACACTATCCAAGTAGCACACATGAAAGAAACTGGTAATGAAGTCACGGCTTGAACAGTTCGCAACGCAGCATGGATTTCGAGGTAAAGGCCCACTATGCGTCGCCATCGTTGTGACCGAGCAGGCCAAAAAGAAAACCTTCCCACTGCAAGTGGATGACTTTCTGGCGGAAAGCGGTACCCAAGTAGCAGGCTTGGGAATGGCTGCGGTCCAGGCCGTATTGAATCAACACGGCATTGAACGCATTCTTGCCAAGGAAGGTGGCCGCACCAGTCGCGGCAGCGTTGCCAACATGAAGCACTACCTTAGCTTTTTGAATGAGCAACACCAGGCAGGGAGCCTGGATCTGAATCAAGCAGAAGCATTCTGGATTACACGGGTGCAGGCTTTCTTTGCTGGCAAGCCTTTTACCTTTCGCCTGGATAGCCAGATGGGGCTGCGTGCAGCTGTACGCAACCTGATGCAGCAAGCCATTGAGCGCCAGAAATCAGAAAGCGGTACCAAGTATGTCGGCACCGTCATGCAACATCTGGTAGGTGCCAAGCTGGAAGTGTTTTTAGGCGCGGGCAGCGGGATCGAACACCATAACGCCAACCAAAGCGATCAACAAATCGGCAGAACTGGCGACTTTGACATTGGCGATGCATCTATCCATGTCTCAACAGCCCCTGGCGAAGCCCTCATTGCCAAGTGCCAGGAAAATGTAGCCGCTGGCCGCAAACCCATTATCGTGACTGGACGCAAGGGCGTCCTGGTTGCGGAAGGTTTGGCAGAAAATGCCGGGCTGGGCGATCAAATCGACATCATAGAGTTTGAGCAATTCATCGCCACCAATGTGCACGAACTGGGTAACTTTACCCAAAGCCAGCGCCGAGCAAAAATTGCCGAGATTGTGGAACGCTACAACAGCATTATTGACGACGTCGAGACAGACCCTAGCCTGAAGATTGAATTGGCGAGCGGAAAATAAGCAGCTCGCCAAAGATTTTATTCAAAAACAACCCTCCCCCTCCCCCGGCTGCCAGTTGGTAATCACCAGCTCGCAGCTGATTTCCGCTTTGCCCTTGTTGCTACCCGTGCTGGACTTGATACCCAACCCTTCAGCCAAAGTCGTCAAAGGCTGCTCGGATGTCGGAATGGTCGTAGAGGCTCACCTCCCCACCCAGCCAGCTGCTGGCACGACACCAAAGCAATGGGCATTCTGCAGATACCCACGCCCTGGCAGGGTGTTGCCACTCAAGCCACCCCATCAAACTACTGCACAATATCACTCAACCGCTTTTGAAATTTCAGTACCGCCTCTGTCACATACTTCTTATTAACTTCCACCCATGAGGCATAACTGTTTTTAGCTGCAAGCTGGCCAGCATCGGACAACCTCTGCCCTAGCGGTGACGAGTAAAAAGCAATCGCCCTTTGCAAATCCTCCTCGGACAAATTCACTTCGTAAGAACGCACGAGGACACCAACGAATTCTTTCCTGGTAGGATGTGCGCAGGCGTTTTCAAAGTATTCTTTGTAGGCAGACACAACCAAGGGCCATTTATCATCGCCCGGCTTTATCCCATAAAAATAGTTAGGCTGCTTTGACACAAGAGATTCAGGTGACACCCCCTGATAAGTATTGATGCAGGATTTATGATAATCATCATATTGCTTATCATACCCCACCAATTTGACAAAATCTTGTGCAAGTTTAGCTTTACTCCCTTCTGCATGTGCACATGTCACAGCAAGCAAGACAGCCACACCAACAACATAGCGAAAACCATTCATAGCAAATCCTTTTTCCTTAACAGAGACGAACGAGGATCTAGCAACAACAGCCACGATGCTTTTACTCCCCCTCCAGCTCAACCAATCTCTTAATTTTTAACGCCTTCTCGAAATGGTCTAGCTTGTGCGTTTCTATCCACCATCGCGCAGCCTCCATCAAAAGTTCTGGATCGTCATTCTTGTTGGAAAAAAATGCATAAAATGACAAACCAACATTCTCCCCTTTCTCACTGATCTTTCTTTCGCAAACTTGAACTATTTTTTGCCTAAGCGATATACGCATACTTACCCAATATTTAACTATTAAAAACTAATGCATGACAGAATGAAAAAACAAAGCGCATGATTACACTGCCCACGGCGGGCATCAATGACTTTGGAATAATACGCCAGCCCGGCAGGTACGGACAGTACATCATGGGTAGCGCACTGACTCCCCCACCCGGCAGACGCCACGCTGCTTGACAGCCCGCAACAGCAACAATCATGATAAACGCATGACACTTCGCCGCATCACCACCACCACCACCACGACCGCAAACAGCGGGCGTGGACTGGGTATGTGAACGCGAAGCGCGAATACCCAAAGCCCCGCCAGAGATGGACGGGGCTTTTTGTTTCTCGTCCTGACTGGCACCCACCAGGAGAAACATCATGCAGCAGCACGCACCCAAACCCTCCGCACTACTCATCATCGACATGCAAGTTGGCTTGTTTGACGGGCCAGAACGCCCATGGCGTGCAGAACAACTGCTCGACAACGTCAATACGCTGATTGCAAAAGCACGCACGGCCAACATTCCCATTTTTGCCGTGCGTCACACCGGGCCACAACACTCCCCCATTGCCGCAGGCAGCCCATTCTGGCAACTGCACCCGGATCTGCAGCTGGACGCCACGGTGGATACGCTGATTGATAAAACCAGGCCCAGTTGCTTCAGCGGAACCGCACTCGCCGAGCAACTGCAGCAAGCCGGGATTCAGCAATTGTTTATTGCCGGACTGAAAACCCAATACTGCATCGACACCAACTGCCGTATCGCCGCCGACATGGGCCTGAACCCTGTACTCGTCGCCGATGCACACAGCTGCATGGACACGCCAGGCCTGAGCGCCCAGGCGATCATTGCTCACCACAACGCAACGCTCGGTGGCCCCTTTGTCCGGCTCATGGCCACAGACGAGGTCGTCTTTCAGGTAATTGCAGAATGAGAATCGACGCATAGCCAGGGGCGCACCGCCCTTGCCTCATGCGGGACAGGTTCAGGCTGACTGCGCGGTGGTTCACCTCGATGCGGCACAAGTTGATCATCAGCAAGGAATTGACAGCGGCATAGGTGGCAACCTTGGACTGGCTTGCCGAGAGCAGCAACGGGGTAGTGTTGTCCGGTAGAAGTGGGAGTACCTGCCCAGTAGCCGCTCTCAAGGAGCTTACGTAGGTGGAATGTTTTTTTGCACACGCAATCAAGTCAATTGGCATATGATGCCAATTGACTTGGGTTTATTTTATTTAAAATGAATCCCGGCCCAGCCATCAAACTGCAACAAGTTAGCCAAAAAAATAATCAGGGTTTATCGAAAAATAAATGACTTTCAGTTTTGGCAAACCATGTATTTGTTTTTGAGATATAACACATACCACAGGAAGCATCATGAAAATCGACAACCTTATTATAACTAATTTCCGCGGAATCGAGAGATCGGAAATAATTAATGCTGGCGATACTATCATCATTGCCGGTCAAAACGGATCCGGAAAATCTTGCGTGTTCGATGCGATTCGCCTCTTAAAATCCGTATACGGAGGCTATCATCAAAATGAGTGGCAGAACTGGTTTGGTGAATTTCAACTTAATCCAAACAGCCACTCCAATGAGTTGAAAAGTTTTTTCAACAATCCGAGCAAAGCTCTATCAATTAATTGCCTTTTCAGACTCAGAGAAGATGAGAAAGTATTTATAAATAACAATGCCGCAATGCTTCTTGAGGAGTCTATTTGGAGAACAGTATTACCAGAGGCATTTCAGTGGGGTGGGTATCGCATGGCAATGTTCGCAAATCAATTTCGGGACCGAGCTCCGGAAGTAGCAGAAAGGGTTCGCATTGGGTTGCCTTTACTGTTAGGCGAACTACAACAAGACAATATTATTGGCCACGTAGAAATGCAGCCCGGGGGAGGGCTAAATTTAATACAATCAACATTGCTTACGACAGTGTTTACAAATTTCAGACCAAACGATCTTGGAGTAATCGACTATCATGGAGCCCAGCGCCATTATGGAAGAGAAATGGTTCAAGGCATAAACCTAAATCTAGAAAATAAAAATCAATCCTATAGCCAACATGCGCTGTATAACTATTCAAACAAATATGCAAACGTAAAAAGCGAAATGGCATCCAGTTATGTTCGCGAATTACTTTCAGAAAAAAGCGGAAATGATCATGCAAAAAAAAGCGGCCTTACAGAAACACTAAAAGAGCTCTTCACAACTTTTTTCCCTGGAAAAGAATTCCTTGGACCACAACCAACATCTGATGGAAGATTGGAATTTCCGGTAAGAACTGCCAATGGAAATATTCACGATCTAGATGAGCTATCAGCAGGCGAAAAGGAAATCCTGTATGGTTATCTTCGGATCAGAAGCTCTGCTCCAAAAAATTCTATAATATTACTTGACGAGCCTGAATTACACTTAAATCCAAGACTAATAAGAAATCTTCCTGAATTTTATAGACGCCACCTAGGTCAAGCACTTAATAACCAACTTTGGCTTGTCACTCACTCTGACGCTTTGCTTCGCGAGGCTGTAGGTAAGCCCGGATTTAATGTTTTCCACATGTTCCCATGCGGAATGGATGGCGGGAAAGGTCAACTAAGACAGCTAAGCGCTAATGAAGATCTTGATCTTGCAATGGCAGACCTGGTTGGAGATCTTGCTGCATACAGACCAGACGGAACTGCAATACTTTTTGAAGGTGGAGGTGATTCTGATTTTGATCAAAGCATAGCAATCAGATTATTTCCGAACGAATTATCTGGAATAAATCTTCTATCAGGAAACAACAAAACAAAGGTTGAAGCTTTACACGATGTACTTAACAGAGCTTATTCAAAAGGCGACTTGCCAATTAAATTTTTTGCAATTACCGATGGCGATTCAGAGGCCAATGACCCACCGCGTGGAATACGCCGCTTTAGCTGGGACGTGTATCACATAGAAAATTATCTATTAGAGGCGCGCTTTGTAGCAGAGGCTGTTAATGCCATTCAACCAGAGAGGCGACTAGATGATGAAGAAGCGCTAGATTTGATGAGAGCATCTGCACGGACAGTAGTCGCCAAAGTGCTTCGAGCCAAGATGACTACCTATGTCAACTCAAAGTTAACTAGATGCATTGATTTTAAAATTGATCCAGCTGCTGAGGAGGTAGCACGCCTTATTTCAGGCGCTGCGACACGCTCGTTAGATAGAATGCAGAAGACATTCACCGATGAGCTTAATGAGGACTCATTAATAACAAAACAAGACGAGTGGCGATCAGACATTGAGTCCGCATTTGGTGATGGCTCTTGGCGTAGGATTCTACCAGGCAGAGAAATATTGAAAACATTTGTTTCACAACAAAGACTTCCAATTCCTTATGAAACATTAAGAAACTTAATTGTTAGTCGAATGGTTGACTCAGGATTCCAACCTGAAGGAATGAAGCGCGTAATTATGGAAATTGTTGGCGAAAGCTCATCACCCAAAATTCATTAAATTACATTGAAATAAATCTATATAAGGTGCTGCCTCTGCAGCACCATTTTTTCATTTATCAGACAGCCCACCCCTTCGGTCAGTTTTCATCTTGAAAGATGCTGGCTAGATTCGTTGCAGGTGCTGAACACACCCCAGCCAGCGGCTTCCGCTCCCGACAGTAAGGCGGCATTTTTACGTCCATCTGTTTCGTACTTGTCCGTTTTTGGTGACAATACAAAGCTCATGGTCGGGTAGCGTACAGTCATACAACACTCGGGAAACCGGGAAAATCTGTAGGCCGTCTGGTTGCGGTGTTCAAGTACCCGTCCGCCCCTCTGAACAGGGGGCAATACTGAACGAATCAACCAGGAGGCCATCATGGCTGCTCAATCCGTCACACCTCCCCTTTCCCCCGACCATCCCGCCATTCGTGACCTGCGCCACGCGGTCGAGCTGATGGATTGCCTGTCGCAGGAAGGCTTCGGCCAGATCGCCGCCATTGCGCGCTGTGCCGAGGTGTATCTGGGCCACGGCCCGGAAGCCTTGCAGCGCGAGACCGTGGCGACAGTGCTGCGCGCCATCTGCGGCAAGGCCGACGATATCCAGAACTGCATCAATGTGCAGGCCGATGAGGTGGGCTGCGCGTGTCACGCTGTGCAAGACGCGCCGGCATCGCCACTCTCCACTGCGATGGAGGACTGAGCCATGCAGGCACTGATACCGGTAGTCGATTTCCAGATTGGCGATGTGCAAGTTCCGGCCGTGAATGCACGGGAGCTGCATACTTTTCTCGGCGCAGGAAAGATGTTTGCTCACTGGATTAAAGAACGGATTGAACAGTACGGCTTCATTGAAAAACGTGACTTTGAGGTTTTTGCCGAAACGGGCAATAACCCCCTCGGCGGCCGTCCCAGCAAGGATTTCATGATTTCGCTGGCCATGGCCAAGGAGCTGGCGATGGTGGAGCGCAACGACAAGGGCAAGCAGGCGCGGCTGTACTTTATCGCCTGCGAACAGCGGGCCTTGCAGCTGGCCGGGCAAGCCGCACTCCCCGTTGCCGAGACTGTGCCGGCAGGCTGCGCCCGTTTCAACGGTGTACCGGTGCTGACCAACCTGCAGCTACAGGGCCTGCTGCGGGTGAGCCGTGACACGCTGCGCAGCAATCGCATCCTGCGGCCGGGGCGCTTCAAGGTGGGCGTGCATTTCTTCAACCTGAGTGGCGAACCGCTGCGCAACTTCTCCCTGGACAATATCACCACCGGGGTGCTCACCCGGCGCGGCGGGCGCAAGCTGACGATCTGGAGCATGGAGGGGGTGGAGGCGCACTTGCAGATGTTGCCGCCATCGATTGCCGAACCGGCACGGCAGCGGCTGCAGCGCTTTCTGGCTGGTGAGGCGGAGCTGCTGGCCGACGCAGACAGCACCACCCTGCCCGCGCTGCCGGCACCAGTGGCACTGGCTGCGGTCAACAGCCAGCCCTCACCCAACACCACGCCGTGTCATGCGACGCTGTGCTTCCCATCAGCCACCGCCTTCGGCCTGGCGATGCCGGACATCCTCAGCCTGATGCAACGCCACGGCGCACAGCTGGCGGAGGTGGTGACGGAGGGGTGATGGGATGGGGGCTAGGGTATTTTACCCTGCCCCATCTGCTACTTGATCAGACGAAGTTCGAACTTTTTGCCTGTACTCAACTGGTCCTGACTAATGGCTTTAGAATTAACTGATGCCCCATCAGTTAACGACAATCCGAAAGTCAGCTTATCAATCTCGCTCACCTGCAAATTCAAGGACCTAGCGATATCAACCCGCCCCATGCCCTCGGCTCTCATAGCAGAAAGTACCTTTTGCAGAACTTGAGAGTTCTCATGCGGTATGGGTTCAGGCTCGGAAGTACGGTAACCCATCTTTGATAACTCGATACATATCGAGCGGTTTACCCACTCAGATGTTAAGCCCAAGCTGTGCAAACGGTAATTAAGAGCAGCAACAGACACTCCCCATTCCTTTTTCATAGCAATCAATGAGGAAATGGTCACAAAGCGCGGTGCTTTGGCTTGTACGCTGTCACGGGGCATGAGAAATGCCGCTGCAAATTCATTGGCCTCTTTCTCTGCGTCAGCACCCTGGTTCTGCCCATGACGATGAAGTACGAGGTGGCCTAGCTCATGCGCCGCATCAAAACGGCTGTGCTCAGCGGTTTTTTGGGTGTTCAGGAATACATAAGGTTGCTCGCCATACCACATCGAGAAGGCATCAACTTCGACCGCAGCAATGTCCAGCGAGAACACTTTGATGCCTTTGGACTCCAGCAGATGGACCATGTTACGAATGCCACGCGCACCCAGACCCCACTCGCGCCGCAATGCCATTGCGGCAGCCTCCGGCTCAATTCCGGGCTCAAAACGCGGCAAGGCTGGAGGTGGCAAATCAAAGTGCTGGTCGATCCATTTGCTGAATACAAGGGCAATAGAGCCAGCAGACAGTGCCATGTCCCGCTGAGCGGCCTTCATCCTTTTCAAAGAGCGAAAGCTGGCTATATCTGGCGTCAGTATTTCGAGATCATCACCTTCAAAGAAGGCTGGTGGGAAGCCTAGAACCGAGGAGAGCCGGACAAGGCTCTCCTCTGACGGGCTCATCTCTCCGCTTTCGTAGTTCTGAACTGTTTTTTCGGTAGTTTCAATCTGGCTGGCCAACTGGCGTTTGGTCAGGCCTCGTCGTTGCCGTGCAACAGTCAAGCGTGAGGGGTTAAACATGTGCTACCAAGTGTGTTATGCAGTTTTTCTGCGGACAGGAATGTCCAGCGGAATTTCCGGTTCGTCGACATATGTCTTGACGATTTCCGGGTCATCGCTAAGGTCAATCTCATCCAGGATTATTCTGATTTCCCAATCCAAAATCTTGCCAAGTTTCTGATCAAACTTCGACGGCAGCGACAACTCAGAGCGAAGCACAGGCTGCTTGGGATTGGTTGCGTCGAGATGGTAAAGCAAGACCCATGTTTTTAGAACATTTTTAGCTGGCTCTTGCTGAGGTTGCAGCGTTTCAGGAAACAGCTCGCCACTCTTTGTGTTTCGCAGGACAGCCTGCTGGGCTTTCAACCCCTTTTTAGCCTTGTTCGTCGGGTGCCCATGGCGCAACCCGGTATCTTTATCACCGGTGTAGACCACAATGGCAAAGCTCTCATCCGGGGCGATGGTCACCGGTAAATTCTGGTGGCTTTCCACTGTCCAGCCATCTGCTCCTACTTGATGTCGGAAACCTTCAATGGTGTAGGCCCATTGCGCAGCGCCTGGGAAGGTCGTCGGCAACAAAGGGCCACAGTTTAAGCGTTCTTGCACGCCCCACATGAGGGCATCTTCCAGCTTGGACTTAGTGAGGCCAAGCTGGCGAAGACTGCTTTCAACATCATCTTGCTCAAACAGGATGGATGTGACGGATTGGGTATTCATACTTTTTGAACCATACATTTGCTATGAGGTTCTTCTTTTTACCTCATTTCTGAGGTGAAAACAAGAAGTGAGCCGGTTATTGCCCATCTGCTGCTCGTATTAGTCCCGCCCTCTCCACCACGCATTGCCCGTACTGCGCTGCCAGTTGCAGGTAGCGCTGGGCCAGGTCGTCCCAGTTGTTGCTGTCTGGCAGTTCAATGGTCGGCAGCGGGCGGGTCAGGCTGGGCGGTGGTGATGGTGTGGTTGATAGTGGCGATGGCGGTTTGAAGTTGCTGCAGGCGGCCAGCATCGAGATGGCAATCAGCAGGCAGTGGCGTGGTTTGGGCATGGCGGAGGTAGTCCTGTTGTTGGCGGGCGCTGGTGCTGGCCAGTCGGGTGGTTTGTTGTTGTACCCGGTCGGCGATGGTGGCCAGGCGTTGGGTTTGAGTAGCGTAGTCGGCCAGAGCCTGCCGGGCTTGTTGCAGCTGTTGGGCGTTGGCCTGGCTGGCGAGCTGGTCGCCCTTGCTATGCCAGCCGTGCCACCAGCTGGCAGCCAGCAGCGCTGCGCCCAGGGCGGTGAGGGGTAGCGGCTTCATGGCTGCAGGCCCGGCAGGTAGACAGTGTGGCCATCGCGCTTGATGGCAGTGAGAAGCTGACTGCGGCCGTGGGCGGGTGGCAGGCGGAAGCCGATATGCACCCAGCCGCCGCTGTGCGGAAATTCGCAAATGAGCTGGTCGAAAGCGATGTGGCCTACTGCGCGGGCCGCTTCGATGGCCTGGCAGATGGCCAGCGGGCTGCCAAATTTGGGCGCGACAAAGTCACAGGCCAGGCCGTGGCGGTGGGCGCTGGTGGGCGAGCCGCCGACGGCTTTGTTGACCTGTTCGCTGCGATAGCAGGACAGCACGGTGATGGGCACATCGCCCAGCAGGCTTCGCACCTGTTCCATGCGCTGGGCGGTGTGGCGGATGTGCTCGATGTCGGCCTGAGCTGGCAGATTGGCCAGGCCCTGACGGGCGGCGGTGGCGCTGTAGGTGAGCTCGCGCAGGGTGAAGTGCGGGGTGAGTTGCATGGTGGACTCCAGACGTAAAAAAGCCCGCTCGGGGCGGGCGGGTTGGGTGACAGCTGGTCTTTCTGGCAGTTAGAATGAAGTAACAGTATTGTTACTATCCTTCCGTGATGAACAACACGGAGGGCGGATGAAAAACAGCGAGTTCATCAAGTGGCTACAACAGCAGGGCGTGCAGTTTCGGCCCGGCAAGGGTAGCCACCTGATTGCGATGCTGAATGGCCATTCCATCGGGGTACCGAACCACAAGGGCAAGGAAATTCCGATTGGCACGGCAGAAGGCATCAAAAAGAAGCTGGGACTCAAGTAGTACAGAGGGGCGCAAGCCCCTCTTCATCCGACTTTCATGAAAGGACTGACCATGTTGCGTTATGCAGCTTGCCTCGCCCGCGAGGGCGGGATGGTGACGGTGAGCTTTCCCGATCACCCGGATGTACTGACCTACGGCGACAGCCGCGAGGATGCGCTGGCGCAAGGCCGGGATGCCTTGCTGACCCAGTTGATGATTTGCCAGCAGGAGCGCCGGGTGTTTGCCCTGCCCTCTGCCCCCAGCACCTTGGATGCAGTGGACTTGCCGATGATGGCGGCGCTAAAGGTGTTTCTACACAATGCCATGGTGGAAAAAGGCTGGCGCAAGGTGGATCTGGCGCGGGCCTTGGGCTGGGCCAATTCGCAGGTGGAACGGGTGCTGGACCCGCGTTACCAGTCGCGCCTGCCCTTGATTGAGGAGGCCTTGCATGCACTGGGCAAGGACGTGCAAGCACAGGTAGTGGATCTAGCTGCCTGAGCAAAGGGCATGCGATTGATACCCTGTAGATTGATGGACACGGGCAACGGTGGTGTACGACCCGGAGGCAAAATGGTGGCGCAGACTTTTACAGGCACGATATTGCCGGGCTGGAAGCCGAGTGTCGCACCTCGCTGCGCGTGTATCTGGACCTGTGCCTGGAAAAGGTATTGCGCCTTTTGACCGGTAGCAGAACAAGGAAACTCAGACCTAGCATGGCCATACTCTCTTGCCGAGGAACCGACCATGCACCTTTTACGTCCCTTGCTGCTGCTAACGGTGCTAGCCCTGCTGCTGTTGTATGGCGCGCTGGAGCTTGGGCGCAGCGTAAAACTGCAAATTGACCGTGCGCATCAGCTACGGCAGGACACACGGCCCTGTCAGGAGGGGTGTTCGTCTTTATCCCCGGCCCTGACACCAAAGGGCTTGAGCAAACGGCTGACATTGCCTCGCATGGCCACCACACCGGCGCACAG
Source organism: Aquitalea sp. FJL05 (assembly GCF_003852595.1). NCBI lineage: Bacteria > Pseudomonadati > Pseudomonadota > Betaproteobacteria > Neisseriales > Chromobacteriaceae > Aquitalea > Aquitalea sp. FJL05. The sequence continues at coordinate 161,891 of NZ_QAJS01000017.1, read as the reverse complement.
GGCGGTATTCAGGACGAATTCCGCCAGGTCGATATCGACATAGCTGCCGGTGAGGACTCGGATCACCACGCCACCGGAGGCGACGATCATCACGTAGGACAGTAGCGAGGCCCAGCGGCGGTAACGTGCTCCGTCGCGCTGGTAGTTGAGCAGGCTGAAGCACAGGACTGCGCACACAGCAGCGTGGGCCAGTGCCAGCAGGTTGATGTGGTGGCTCATGGCTTGCCCTTTCCCAGCAGGTGTTCCAGTTCGGTACGGGTGATGGCTGCGCGTAGCAGTTTTACTGCCAAGGCTGCAGCCAGCATGCCACCCAGTGCTGCCGGCACTTCCACGCCATCCGGCAGGATGCGGTCCAGCAGACTGGCGACAAAACCGGCCAGCAATACACCGCACACCACCGAGATAACCAGATAGAGCCAACGCACCCAGCGCGGGTCCTGGCTGCAGCGTTCGGACAGCACAAATACCGCAGCACCGGCAAAGGTGCCAAACAGCACGCCGGCATCGATGCCGGCCACCGTGCCGACACCGGCCAGCGCTACCAGCGCCAGGCTTCCGTTCGGTTCAGTCATGATGTTTTCCTTATTCCCTGGCAGATGGCCAGGTTCAGAAGTGTTGGCGGTGGTCACTGAACAGGCGGATGCCGGTGTCGTCACTCACCGAAAACGGGCTGGCGATCAGACTGACGCAGCAGGACCCACTGTACTGCCCCGTGCTCCAGCTACCTCCCAGCACCACTGCCCGCAAGCTGGGTTCAAACCCTGTCTGGGCGTAAATCCAGCCGCGATTGTTGTTGAGTGGATTGGTATATGGCTGCCAGCGCCATTCCCATTGGCCAGCGCGCGGATCGGTCAACAGTTCCTGCCCCCATACCCACAAGTGGCCCGTCGCCTGCTCCAATCCCCAGCGCGAGGTGTAACCCGGGTTGCGCCCCGAACGTCGCGATTCGAAATACGCCACGCTTTGTTGTTCTGTCACGCCAAATGCGGCCGCCGCAAATTCGTGCTGGGTAGGCAGGCGTTTGCGCAGGGTGAGTGCAATAGCCTGGGCTTCGTACCAGCCTGTAGAAAATGCGGGTTGGCTCTCCGGCCAGACCCAGCTCTGCATGACGGGACGAGGCGGCTTGTTGCGGCCATTGGCTACGCTGACGCCTGCCCGGCTACTGCCCATTACATAGTCCTGTGCGCACAGATAGATGTCGACCCAGTAGGCCCCAGCTACACACACCATGCCGCGCGGGTCGCTAACAGGACGGTAGAGCAAGTCCCACAGGCTCCACTGGTTGAAGCCGGCCAGGGCATCCACATCTGCCTGGGTCCAGAGAACTCCATGAAACTCACCAGACCGGGGGGTGCTACCCGCATCGATCAAACTGAAGTGCGCTCCCCCCATCAGCCGCCACTGACCGGCGGGAAGATCGGGCAGGCCATCGAAGCCGGTGGAAGCACGCACGCTGCCATCGGCGCAGGCATAGAAGGCCAGATCGCTGCCGGGAGTGAGCTCTGCCGGCATCTGCACCGGCGTATCCTGCCTGAACTCCACCAGCGTTCCACCCACCATGATGGCGGTACCGCCCAGCAGGCTGATGCTGAGCGGACCGGTCTTGCGCCAGCAGTGGGTGGTGTAGTCTTGTTTGGCGAACCCACCGGGCAGCAGATTGAGCGGGCCGGGCGGGCCGATATCGCCACGCGGACCCACCGCGCCAGGCGGCCCCACTTCGCCGCGCTCGCCGCGTGGGCCAGCCATGCCCTGCTCTCCCTGCGGCCCACGTTCGCCTTGCAGACCAGTTTCACCGCGCGGACCTGGTCCACCGTATTCACCGCGCGGGCCGACTGGCCCTTGTACACCTTGCAAGCCCATTGGCCCCTGCTCGCCACGTTCGCCTTTTGGTCCGACTTCACCCTGCGGGCCGATATCACCCCGGGCACCGGTTTCACCACGTGTGCCAACCGGCCCCGGTGGGCCGGGGATGCCTTCCACGCAATACAGCTCGTCTTGCATGTTTCAGTTCTCCACGTAAATTTTGCACAGCGTGTGGCTGCGCTGGCGGCCATCCGGCCAATGCAACAGCAGCCGGCATTGCAACTCTCCCAGCGGCCATTGCCGGGTATGGGCAGGGGCGACTGTGAGTCTGACGCTGGCAGCTGCATGGTCAGGGCAGATATCCACGGGTGTGGCGAGAGGCAAACCACCACGACGGGAGAACTGGACGCTCAGTTGCACACCATCAAATGCCAGTGGCTGGCGATACCGGATAGCTGCCCCCGCCCGATATGCAGGCAAGGGGCCAGCGCTGACCAGTTGCAGGTGGTCGGCATCCAGCGCAGTAACGCTGTGCCAGTCATCCGGCCCTGGCACACTGTGGCGGCTGGCCACGCCCGGCCAGTCCAGCCCCTGAATTGCTACCCGCCAGCGGGGTGGCAAACCATGGGCTTTCACCTGCAGGAGGGCTTCCCCACACGGTCCTGACTGAATGCCTTGCAATGGCAGGCTGCAAACTTGGCCAGCTTCCAGCCTCAGCACGCGCTGCCAGCCATCGCCACGACTGATGGTGATCATGTTGGCTCTCCGGAAAGCGAAGCCCCCGCACTGGGCGGGGGCTTGGGGTAGTCGGCTTTCACTTGCCGGATCTGCTGCAGCATGGCGGATGTATCCGGTGGCAAGGTGGGTAGCTGTTCCAGGGCTTTCCAGATGGCGTCCAGCTGGTCGCCAACATCCGGATAGGCTGCAGCGCGGCGGCTGTCGTAAGGATCAAGATGGGTCAGTTTCATTGTTGTCCGGCCCTGAGATGGTGATATCCAGTGCAACCTCCTGCCACGGCCAGGCAGACAGAACGAGCTGATATTGGCCCGGTTGGGGGAAGTCCAGCTCGACCTGTCCGCCAGTCACGGCATAGGGCTGGCCGTTGATGGTGACGGCACAAGGGTCCGGCAGGCCGCTGAGGGCTTGGCCCTGCCGTTGCAGTGCCATGCGCGGGCGCTCGCGCACCATGCCGTCGCTGACGTAGTGGGTTTCCGGTGTAACGCCGACCGGGTCGTACACATAGGCCGGGTCGAGGCGGTGCAGGAAGGTATATGGCGACAAGCTGCCATACTCCATGATGCGGCCGGTATCGTCGGCCTTGCAGTAAGGGATATTCATCGCATGACTCCCAGGATACGAATCGTAAAATTGGTGATTGCATTACCATGCTGATTATTGGCATTGATACGGTGAGACCCAGCCCCCACAGCCTGAATGGCAATCTGGTTGTAAATTCCATTAACTCCAGTGGCGATTGCCGTGCCATTCAGATATACCGTGGTGGCTGTTGGAGAAACTGCTGTTATCTGAATAGTCAGCGATGCCGGGTTTGGCGTGTAAAAATCAAAACCGTTGCGGGCTGCCGCATCAATCTGTCCCACAGTAAACCGACCACTATCAGAGGCATAAACTACAAAGTGGGTCCAACTGATGGCACCGTTGGCAATCTTGAGCGTACCGACCGTCAGATCCTTGATGTAGCTGCCATTGATACCGCCACTATCCAGAATGATGTTGCCGTTCTGATCCCGTACCACCAGGCCACGGCTATCGATCTGCCCGGCCGTCAACTGGCCCTTGATATGGGCAGCGCCCATGCCGTTCATGTCCACCACCACATTGCCTGCGGCATCGCGAATGGTGAGGCCACGGGTGTTGATCTGGGCGGCCTCTACCGATTCCGATGCCAGTACCCGCTTGCCGACCAGCGAACCATCGGTAATCACCGCGCCGGCGATACCCACTGCGGGCTGGCCATTGATCTGGCCGACGGTAAACACTTGCTTGCTGCCGCTGCCGCTGCCATCCGGCAGGGATACCGCGAAGCGGTCGGCCAGCACATCCAGCGCGCTGCCATTCTTGTCCGCGCGCAGCCCGATACCAGCGATCTTGCCGCCAGCAGTGACCTTGATGGTTTGTTCGGCCAGCACACCATCGACGGCCTTGCTGATGGTTTCGACCACAGCGGTCTGGCCGTTCAGGCTGCTCTGCACCTGATCGATCCTGCGCAGGCTGGCCGTAATATCGTTGCTGACACTGTCCACGCGCTGGCTGAGCGCTGCTACGGCTTTACCGGTGGGGCCAATCGACTCGATGGGCTGCCGCAAGCTGTCGGCCAGCGCCGCCCCGGTGATGCTGCCTTGCAGTTGTTCCAGCAAAGCCGCCGGGTCCTTGGTTGCACTGGCGCTGGCACGGGCGCTATCCGACCAGTTGCCCCAGCTGTCCTGCACACGCAGCCAATACCAGTACTTCACACCAATCCCCACACCAAGGTGGACAAAGCGGTCGCAGGGGTAAGCCAGCTGTGCCAGCAATGCCGGGCTCGGATCATCAGCGCGGGTGCCATAGCGCAGCTCCACCGTGGTGATATCCGGTACGCCGGGAGGAAAGCGCCAGCCCAGATCCACCAGCATGGCACCTCCCGTAGCAGCAAGCTGTGGAGTGGGCGGCTTGGCCGTTGGCCCCTGCACCTTGATGTTGGCCAGCACCGGCACACTACGCAGGCCGGTGACCGATACCGCCACCACCCGTACCTGCCAGCTGCCTATGGCCAGGCCTTCCAGTTGGGCATGGTTGGCGCTTTGCTCTGGCTGCTCGATCCAGTCGCCCGCTTCCTGGCGGCAGGCCACAATGTAGCCCCGCAGCAAGGGATGAGAGAGTGCTGCCCAGTCGGCTTCCAATCGCACAGCGCGGCGCCGGTCGCCGGTGGTGTAGACCGTTTCGCGCAGGCTGACCGGCCCGACTGGCGGCAGTTGCAAGGCATCCGGCTGCTGGCTGACTGGCGGCGGGGACAGATACAGCCCCTGCTCGATCGCTTGCCACTTGCCGGCAAAGTGCTGGATGCCGGTGATTTCATAAACGCCCGGCTCACGTTCGCGATGGCCGACGCAGCGCCAGAGTGTGGGTTGCAGGTTACTGGCCAGTAACGTCCAGGTGGTTCCGGTCACCGGCGTTGCGGGAAAGGCAGCGACCAGACTTAGCTGATCAGTCTGTCCGGCAGCATTGGCTACAGCCCGCCGCGCTAGTGTGCCATCAGCCATCGGGCATTCCAGGCTGTAGCGCACGCCAGGCTCAAGCAGCACTGGAGCATCCAGCGTCACTGCTTTGCCTGCCACGGTAAGCAGGCGTCCACCCATGCGCCGGCCGGCCGTAACCGGGTCGGCAATGGTGAAGGTTTCGCCCAGCAGCAGGTCGCTGCCATACAGCCCTGCAGTAAAGCTGACAGTCTCGGTTTCGTTCTGCGCGGTTTCCAGCAGATAGCGCCCGTATTGCTGGGCCTGGGCACGACTGGTACAGCCCATGGCTACGACCTTGGCCGGCTGAAAGCCATAGCGGGACAGGCCGGCCGGATGCTCGACATATTCGGTACCGCGCTTCCAGCCATCACTCCCTGCTGCCGTGCGCGCAGTAGCCAGGCGACTTTCTGCCTGGGTCAGCGCGGCAGAGGCCGCTGTTTCTGCCTCTCGGGCTAGCGTCAGGCGCTGTTCCGCGCTGCTGAGTACCGCCAGTTGGGCTGAGTGAGCGGCGGTTCCCTCGGCGAGCCGTGCCTGCAGGCCGGCACGGGCGACTTCCTGCTCCGCCAGTACTGTTTCCGCCCGGGCACTTTGCAACAGTACTGCTGCCTTCTCGGCTTCGGCCAAGACCGAGGCCTGGCTGCTTTTAGCAGCCATCACGCTGGCGTAGCTGCGCTGTTCGCTGGCTGCAGCAGCAGCAAGCTGAGCCTGCGCGTCGGCAATGGTGGCGTTACGGCTGGCCCAGATTTCCTGGGTGAAATGCTGGATACCTCCCGCGGCCTTGGCCGCTGCAACCATACCGACGCCGACCAGGCTGTATTCCAGAGTCCTGCCCACCAGATCAGCATGCTGGGATAGCGTTTTGAGGGCATCGCTGGTGAGTGCGACCCCTTGGGTAAACTGACCCATGAAGTGCTGGCCTAAAGCGACTTTCAGGTCATCTGCGTAACGCTTCATGGAATTGAGCTGTTTGCCGGCTTCGCCCATGGCAGCTTCGTATGTGCCGGCGATGTCCTTGCCACGCAGCAGCACCTCGTTGACCCGGGCCTGCATCTTTTCATTCTCGGTCAGCTGGGCTGTGGTTTTGCCCAGTTGCACGGCCAGCCGGGCGTAGCTGCCCTCGAAATCGGCATTGATGCCAATGCCACGCAAGACATCGGTCTGGGCTGACTGCACGCCGTGAATCAGATTGGCAAAGGATTCCGAGGAGTTGAGGTTGCCGATGACGGCAGCGTCCTGTGCCACCCGCGCCAGCTTGCTGGCATCTGCCAGATCAATATGGGCCTGAATGACGCGGGTAATGTTGTTGCGCGACTCCATGGCGCTGATGCCGGTATCGCGCAGCCGGCCTTCCAGCTGCTGCAACTGGGCGGTGCTGTATCCGGCATTGTGGCCCACCTGCTGCATGACCACGCCCATGGTGTTGTACTGGGCCGCGGCCAGCGTGGCCTCCTTGGCGAATTCGACCAGACGGCTACCGGCATAGGTGGCGATCAAGCCGCGTACTGCGTTACCAGCACGACCGAATGACAGATCCACTTGCGCCGCCATGCGCTGGCTGGTCTGCTCGATGACCTGCATGGCCTGGGTGGAATCCTTGCGCACCGCAGCCATATTGCTGCTGACATTGTTGCGCACGGCATCCATGTCCCGCTGGATGCGGGCGACACCGGCTTCGAGACTGATGACCAGTGAACCGACCTGGGTGGTGGACATAGCTGACTCCCAAAAACATCAGGCATAAAAAAACCGCCCGAAGGCGGTGTTTGGTTCAATCACGTGCTGGTGAAGCCAGCATTATTTTATTTTGCCGGAGCACGGCATCCGGAACCGTGGCATCAATGTAATTGGCAACATCAACAATTGTGGTCATCTGATGCCATTGTTCCAGGGGAATCAATCTGGCAAAACGCAGCAGTACCAGGCCAGGCAGCTCTCCACTACGACTGTACCGTTGGTGATACAGAAACATCTTGCGCAAGTCATCCTGCGGATAAAGTGCTTCCGGCAGTATGGAATACTTCCGTGCCAGCCTGTCCCGCAGATAAAGACCGATACACACTGCCCTGGGGCTCTTGAAACCCATACTCTTGCCATCCCAAACCCGACAGGGTTGCCTTCCCTGAAAATTACCCCTGATAGACTTCAGTATTGTGTAGAAATAATAGGCGGCGGCCATGCAGCAAAAAACAATCACGCCAGCACCAATAGCCCAAGGTTTCCAGAAAGCAGTGGGCCCAGCAGCGATAACAAACAGAAACCAGCACAGGAGCATGACCAGACAAATCCAGGCATAAAGGCGTAAAGGACGCATAGTCGATTTTGCTGCCACATATTGATGAAGTCGTCATCATGCTACTCCAACTAGATATTGATTCACTGCATGCTCTCCCAAAATCATGCTGTGATGCGTTGCATCTCCTCCAGCGCGACGGCCTCACACTGCTGCAGGGCGGCAAACAGCGTGGAGCGCTGCTCCGGCTGGATGCCTTGCAACTCCATCACAGCGGGAATGACCGCGTAATCGAGGCCGATGAGCCCGGCTGGCCCGACACGCCATTGGGTTTGCAGGCTGCACCATAGCCGGAAGGCGGTTTCGTTTTCCGGCCACAGTGCAAATGCTGCCGGGGCGGATGAAGTTGGCAGCAGCTGGCTGATTTGCTGCTCGGACATACCGGCATTGCGCAGGGCCTGTATGTCGGCGGTGCGGTCCGGCGGGCTGCGCCCGCATTGCCGCCGCACCGCCTCCATCAGTTTTTTTGTGCGGCCGTTCCGTAACGCAGGCTGAAGATGGCATCGAACATGCCGCGCGACAGTGCGGGACCGTCCGGACCCAACAGCAGCTCGCGCAGTGTGGTGGCGCTATACGGCACTGACTGGCCCTGCATGTCATTGACCTCGTCCCAACCTGTGATGGCTTCGGCCAGCAAGGCCGCATTGGCCTGCAGATTCTCACTGACAGTCTGGCCGCTTTCGCCGGTGACCTGATGATGCGCAAACAGGGCATCCCATTGTTGCTGGGTAAGTCGCTTGATTTCGACAGGAAACTGGTGCTGCTGCAGACGGCCAGCGGTGTCGTACTGCTGAACGGTGACCGGCAGGCGGGCGGATGTGGCTTGGGAAATGACAAACATGGTGAACTCCGGACGTAAAAAAACCGCCTTGGGCGGCGGTGTGCGGTGAATGTGGGTGGATATGGTTTACAAGCGTGGCAAAGAGAACCAGCGTTTCCAGCCGTGGTATAGCAATGTCAGCAGGAGAACGATGCCCAGCGTGATGAGGCCATATTGCAAGACCAAGTCCCAGGGGATATCGACAACTGCGAAGAAGATAAAGCCGGCAAACAGCAGCAGGTACAGGAAAAACTGCGGCCCATACAGCCACAAGGCGATATTACCGAGTACGCATAACAGGGCAATACCGAGAATCAGCAGCAAGCCCATGCTTTTCCTCCCGGATTGAACAAAGGTGAACAGCACCAGCCTAGCCAGCCCGGCTATCGGTGCAAACTGGCCGAAGTTGCGAATTAGCGCACACTGATGACCAGCTCATCATCCCCGGCCAGCGGTACCGGGGTGAGTGGTGCATTGAGCATGAGCAGACCGTCGCTGTCGCTGTAGCTGGCATTACCCAACTGCACTGCCGGGCAGCTGATATCGACGATATTGCCATCCACCTTGCCGTGGCCAAGTTGCAGTGGGCCACTGCTGGCCAGGCGAATGGCGCTCCACCAGTCTTTCTCCCCTACTTTGACCGACTCCATTACCAGCTGGCCGCTCGGCTTGCGTCCGGTAATCAGCACCGACTCGCTGCCACCGGGCAAGGCGCGATGGGTGACTTCGTTGGCCAGATCCAGGGAGAGACTTTCTACGGCCGGGCTGTAACCGTGCAGGTTGAGGCTGCCAACATTGGCCAGATCGAACGGCACAGGAGTAATGAACTTGTTCAGCACCACGTTGGGTATGGCGGCATCAACGATGCCGCCATACAGGCCGGTCAGCGTGAACTTGAACTTGGGGATGGACTTGTTCTTGAAGTCGAGTGCCAGTGTGCCGCGGGCCCCCAGCAGCTTGTGGTTGACCCCGTCAAAATTGCAGTACAGCGACAGCGACTTGAAGCCGTCGGACAGCAAGGTGTAATCGGCCTTGACGCCTGCCGTGAGCTTTTCGGCAAAGCCGCAGGCCAACAGCAGCGGTGCCCAGGCCGGGGCATTACCCTTGGCACCGGCACCGGCGATTTCCACTTCCATTTCCAGCTTCATGCGCAGACCTGTCGGGATACCTTCGCTGTTGCCGAAGTATGGCCGCACCACGTCGCGTTCAGCACGATCCGCTTCCATGGGGGTGAGGCTGGGATTGCTGACCAGGATGGCGTTGGCAGCCCCGGTGGGAATGGCGTCTTTGCCATACTGGGCTTCCGGCTTGGCCAGAATGGCGATACGTTTGGCAGCTAGGGGCATGGTGTTCCTTTCTATAACTCCGCTTCCGGGCGGCGATAATGAATACGGTAATGTGCCCGGCAGATACCGAGTGCCGGGTTGTCTTCGTCGTACTCCCACTGCAAGCTGTCCAGCACCAGGCTATGGCAGCCGGGCAGTTTGACGGGCAGTGGCTGCAAGGCCAGATGGGCGGCGCTCAGTACCGGATCGCAGGCGGCATGCGGGGTATCGCCTTCCGCCAGGATTTCCAGCTCTACCTGCAACTGGCGGTAGGCCATGCCCAGCGGACTGCCCTCCGCGGGCAGGTCGTTGTGCTGGTGCAGTACGATGACGGGAAAATCGTCGTAGCTGTAACCCCGCTCCAGGCTGCGGCTGATGCGCGGCCCGGCCGGGGTCTGGCCCGACAGGGTTTGCTCCAGCTGCTGCATGATGGTTTCGATATGGCTCATGGCTGTTTCCAGTCGATACGCCAGCAGATGGGGGGCCTGGACATCGTCCTGGTCGTGGCTGTCGGTTTCCTGCATGTCGCGTATATCCAGACCGACAATCTGGCCGCGATAGCGCGAGAGCTGTTGGCGGATGAGGCTGGCCAGCAGATGGGCTTCGTCGTAATGGCGGCCAACAATGCTGAGCTGCACCCGGCTGGTGACCAGACCGGGATTGCGGCGCGGCCCGCGGGCGCGGGTTTCGCCGATGAGCTGGTAGGCCACGGCAGGCAACTGCGGCTCCGGCGGCAGGCGCAAGGGATAGACCCGGCTTTCCAGCAGCTGACGCAGTGCCGGCGGGCCGGTAAGGAGAGCAAACAAGGCGGAACCGATCATCGCCATTCTCCATGCTGCAGCGCCGAGCGCACCGCACTGGCTACATGATTCAAGGCAGCATCCAGCTTGGTGGCTGCTGCAGGACGCATGAAGGGGTAAGGCGGGACAAACTGCCCACCAGCGATGGCAGCCTGACGCTGGGCTGCCTTGCGGCGCTCTCCTCCTTTCAGTCGCCGGCCCGGGCCACGTGCAATGTGACCGAACTCCAGAAACCGGCCATAGAACACGGCACGGCGCAGACCCACCTTGAAAGCCACCGTACCGCGCTGGCCATTGCCGCGAGAGCTGACCACCTGAATGCCACGCGCTAGCGCCCCGCTTTTACGCCTGACAATGCGCCGCGCCTCATCACGCACCATGGCCGCACCTTGCCGCAAGGCCCGGCGCAATACCTTGCGCCGCAGGCCATCCGGCAACTGCTGCAGATTGGCCAGCAATTCCTGCATGCCGTGTATTTCAACCGTTGCCATCGATACGCTCCAGTAACAGCCACAGCCAGGCCGGGTCCGGATCGGGCTGCACCGCCTGGATGTGATAAAGATCGCCACGCGCCTGCAGCCGCATGCCGGGCAGAATGTCTGTGCGGCGGCGAATACGGGCACGGGCCGACAGACCGCTTTGCTCGGCCAGTGCTGCCAGATACAGTCGGCCGGTAAAGCCTTCGAATGCGCCCCAGATGCGGCGAACTGGCTGCCAGCTGTCGCAAGGCGCGCCTGAAGGATGGGCACGGTCTACCTGCCGCAGGATGAGCAGACGGTCGCGCAGGGGACCTGCGCCGGGGTTCATGGCTCTTTTGCCCCAAAACTGATAAATTCATTTCGCATACACATGATTGATTCCTCCATGCGCAAAGATGACTGGTCTATCTTCTGGAAACCGCACGCTGCACTGACTGCCGTGACCATATTCACCATGCTGCCCTTCTGGCTGGGCTGGCTACCATTGGGCTGGCTGGATGGGCTTGCTGTGCTCAACATGAAAAACTGCCCACCACCAGTACCCAATGGCTTGAATGGCCTGAGCAGGTTGTTTTCTGAGATTTCACTACTGCTGACAGCGGTGATTGTGTTAACAGGCCTGTTTGAAATTGGCCCGGCCATTTACCGCTTTCGCTCAAACGCCAGTTTTGGCTCCATGGTGCTGGCTGCACTGATTACCACCGCAATGTCAGCGCTGTTTATCAGCGGCATCGTGGCGGACTCGGTACGGTGTGACCGGGCGGCAGCAACACTTCGGGTGTTTATTGGCCTGTTCATAGGAGGAGCGATCACCGCACATTTTTCAGTTCTGGCGTGTGTATTCTCCTGGCTGCAAGTAGCCGGAAAAGCCGGACGCCCACCTGACAGCAAGTCATAGCACCACCTCCTGAAACTGGTAGGCATGCAGCAAGCTGTCCACCAGTGCCGTACCCAGATTGGCCACGTTGCCGCTGACGAATTGCTCGCGATACTGGTAGTAAGTGGCCACGCGAAAGCGCAGCCACTGTCGCACGGCTTCCGGGACGCCCTCGCCACTGGCTGCCAGCCCGGCCTGATAACGGATGCGGATGGCGTCGCTATCCTGATCCACCAGCGGCCAGGCCTGACGGCAATAGAGGTAGAGGGCATTGCTTTCCGGCTCGGCGCGTGCGCTCCAGCTAGTCCACTCCTGCATGACGCCCTGCTGCAAAATCTCTACCCGGTCCACCTGGAAAGCATTGGGGGTGGGTAGCAACAGGAAGCCCTGCAAGGGCCAGCGGCTGAGCACCAACTGGCGCGGCGTGTGCAGCAGCGGCCCGCCGATCTTGTCTTCGCAAGCGCGCACGGCCGCCGCTTCCATCTGCTGCAGCAAGTCGTCTTCTTCGGTCTGGTCCGGCTCGATACGGCATTGCTGCTTGATTTCATCCAGCATCAGGATGGCGGCCATTATTCAGCCTCCGCCCTTGTCAGCGTCTGCTGCCGGTTTGCCTTTTTTGCCATTGGCGGGAGTGGTACTGCCCTGCCCCTCTGGCGTGTGGTCGGTAGCAATACCGGACTCGACCAGCTGGCCGGCGCGTACTTCGTCGGCGAAACCGGCGATATCGCCGGGGGTATAGATGCCGTGTGGCTTGAGGAAGATGATGCTGCGCATGGTGCTCTCCTGGAGTGGCCAGCCGCTGCCGACTGGCCGGGTGGTTTACTTGCCCCACTTGATGCCGACACCGATGGCGATGGATTCGCGGTGGCGCGGGCCGAAGTCGTGTTTGGCGATGACGCGGATCAGCGTCTGGTCACGCTGGAAGGCGCTGATGACCTGGCCGTCGTTGTCCTTGTAGGTGGCTTCCTTGCTGAAATCGATGAGCAGGGACTGGTCCTCACCGATGAAGCAATCGGCAAAGTCGGCGAAGTACAGTTCGGATTCGTCACCGGTCTCGCCCAGATTGTTGGGAATCTGGGTGGTGCGACCGACCGGGTAGCCCTTGAGCTGGCCGGTGGCCAGTTCCGGGTAGACCTTGTTACCCTTCATGTCCTTCAAGCCTTCCAGGAAGCGGAAGGTGCGCGGCGACATCAGCCAGCCGGGCGTGACCATATTGGCGTCCACCCCTTCCAGCGCCAGGATGAGCTGGTTGAGGTAGTTTTCGATGGCTTGCAGCGCCGGGGCGTCGATGGCCTTGATTTCAGGGGCTTTGAACACATTGCCGTCCAGTACCCAGAAGCGCAGGCCCTTGGGCAGGTTGCCGCTGCCGTTGTCACGGATGAAGGCCTTGTCCTCGCGGGCGCCGATGGCGGCGGTTAGGTCGTCCACCACCACCTGATCGACATTGGGGCTGATACCGGCATGGCCGAGCAGGTCATTGCTGATGGGCACCAATGCGGCCATTTTCTTGGACGACAGCTTGAGGTCGTCGAATTCGGCACCGGTAACCGGGGCATCGGTATCGCTGCCGATGTAGCCAACAGCGGCCCCGCCCTTCAGGCGTGGCAAGGTGAGGTTGCCATTGTTGAGCGGAAGCGAGCGGGTACCCATGCGACGCACCACGGCCTTGGGGCGCAGCAGTTCGATGACTTCGCTGGCCAGATTGCTGGGAATCAGCACGCCACCAGCGGACGGGGTAGCGCTGTTGAGCGCGGCGGCGACTTCGCCACCGTAGCCGCCCTTGTCGGCGATATCGGCTGCCAGCTGGTAATTGCCCTGGGCCTGAATCAGCGCCATGGCCATGCGTGCAACAGCGGCACCCTTGACGCGCGGTGCGGCCGGGGTGGCTGGCAGCAAGACTGGCGGCGCGCCCTGGGCGTTGAGCGTTTCCACTTGCTGGGCAGCGGCGGCCTGCATCTGTTCGGCGGCTTCGGCCCGCGCCAGCTTGTTGCCCAGCATGGTGAATTCCTGCTGCAGTTCGGTGACTTGTTGCAGCTGCTCGGCAGTCAGTTCGGTACCGGCCTGTTCCTGCTCGGCCAGTTGTTGGACCTGGGCGGCGATATCGGCACGGCGGGCTTTCATTTCAAGAATGGTGGGCATGGTTTCTCCAGACGTAAAAAAACCGCCTCGGGGGCGGTGTGGGATAAATTTGTGACGAAAAAAACCCCGCCAGTGCGGGGTTTCTCTTTATTGCCAATTACTTAGTGGCGTTTCCGATAATGGTCATGAGTTGCGCTGTTCTTGTAGTGTCCGCCCTTATGAGAGGACCCATGGCCACTGGCATAGTGACCACCACCGTAAGAATGAGCTTCGGCGGTAACAGGTAGTACCAGGATTGCTGCCAGCAATGTGATCACGAATTTTTTCATGCGTATGTCCAATTATTCATCATCACCCGGTTTGCTGCCGTATACACCAGTGTATGGATTGACATTGCCTCGGGTCGACCAGTTGTCGTTTTTCGTACTATTGGGGTTGGTCTGCATATGCGGGGCTACATAGGTTCCATCCTGTCGCGTATAACCGCTAACACTGTGCGAACCAGTGCTTCCATAGGCCGAAGGAGATGAATGACTAGAATAACCACTGCTATGGCTGCCACTAGCCATTGCAACTGAAGAGAACGAAATCAGGGCGAGCGCGATACAAAGTTTCATTTTTTCTCCACGTCAAAATGTTAATGGATCTTAACAATACTTAACATTCTAACGTCATTTCCATCCGCGCTTACTAGATGTTTATCATCATTGCCACTGATCGCGCCTTCACCTTAAGCCCAGCTTGCTCATGCGGTTGTATAAGCGTTCTCGAAATACGGTCGATGGTTTGCTGCTGGGTTTCCACCCGGTCGGCCAGGCCAGCGGCGAGGGCGTCAGCACCGAAGAACAGCCCGGCCTGGGTGGCTTGTACCGCACCGACGTCCAGCCCACGGAAGGCTGCTACCTGCTGGCAAAATTGCTGGTAGTGGCGATCCAGCAGGCTGTTGACAGTGGCCAGTGCGGCTTCGCTGAGCGGGGCTTCGCTGGCCATGTCGTTTTTGTGTTCGCCACGGTACAGGGTGGTGACGACGATGCCCTTTTCGGCCAGTTGCTGGCTGATGTCCAGGTGCTTGATGATGACGCCAATGCTGCCGACGCCTGCAGATTGGGACAGCACGATTTCGCTGCAGGCACTGGCCAGTGCGTAGCCGGCGCTGTAGGCGCTGTAATGCACGATGGCGGTGACCGGTTTGCGGGCGGTGGCAGCGCGGATGTCGGCGGCCAGCTCGTAGCAGCCGACGGCAGCGCCACCGGGGGTGGCCAGATCCAGCACGATGTGGCCGATGGCGGGGTCGGCCAGCCCGGCATTGAGTTGCTGGCGGATGCTTTCGTAGCTGGTCTGGTTGCTGCACAGGCCGACATCGTTGGCGCGTGGCACCAAGATGCCGTGCACCGGGATGGTGAGGACGCCCTGCTGCTTGCTGGCAGTGGGCTGAGCCGGGGCTTGCATGGCAGGCTGGCCGAGATCAGCACCGGCCAGTGCCGGGAGCTGGATATTGACCTGTTGCAGGTTGATGCCCATGCGGCCACCCGCCCAGGCTACGGCTTCGTGCAGTACGTCGGGCAGGACCAGCAGCGGCTGGTTGAACAGCTGGTGCAGGAACAGGTGTTTTTTCATGGTTGTAGCTCCGGGGTACTGCCGGCCGGCACCATATTGAGCGGCTGCAGGTAGATGTCGCCGCCGGGGACCGGTGGCAGGTTTTCCAGGCGGCGGATGTCGTTAACTGACAGCCAGCCCCATTGGCGGCCTTTGGCGTAAGCTTCGTAGCGGCTGGACTGGTCGCCGCGCAGCAGGCCGCCGACGTTGAATTCGATGTAGTAGTCGGCGCGTTCGTCAGGCAGCAACAGGTCGCGCATCAGCGCCTGTTCGAAGCGTTTAAGCCAGGGCATGAGGCAGTAGATAACGTATTCAATGCCCTGGTGCTCGATGTTGTTGTTGGTGGCGCGCTCCAGCAGGCCGACCTTGTGTGGCGGTACCTTGAGGATTTGCGCCACTTCCAGCGCGGATAGCTTGCGGCTGTCTAGCAACTGGGCGTCTTCGTTGGTCATGGACAGGGCGCGGAAGCTCATGCCGTCTTGCAGTACGGCGACCTTCATGGCGTTGTCCGCGCCGCTGTATTCGTTTTTCCAGGCTTCTTTGACCTTCTGGATCTTGTCGCTGGTGAGTGGTTTGAGTTCTTGCTGGCCGACCATGGCGGGGCGTTCCAGCACACCGGCCAGGTGGGTGCCGTTGGCAAACACCTTGCTGGCGTGGTTCTGGGTGGCCATGGCCAGGCCGAGGGTGTTGCAGTGCAGTTGTACCGGACTGACGCCGGTGTAGCCGTTGAGGGTGAACCAGCGCACATGGTGAATCATGCGCTTGGGCAGCGGGCTGCCACCGTTGAGGCGGTAATAAGGCAGGTTGTCGCTGCCCTTGAGCACCTGCACTTTGTCGGTATCCAGCGGCAACAGTGCTGTGGGTCGCCCTGCCCGGTCGCGCTCGATGAAGGCATAGCTGTTACCGCGCAGACCATTGGCGATTTGCTGCTGCTCCAGGTATTCAAATGCGGTTTGCCAGGCGTTGGGCTGGTGGTGCACCAGCTGATAGACCGGATGGTCGGTGGCGCGCTCGCGCTGATCGCCCTGGCGGCGGTACAACTCGCACGGCAGCTGGGCGACGGATTCGGCAATCAGTGAGACGCAAGCCTGGTAGGTGGTGAGGGCCAGCGCGGTGTCCGGGCTCACCTGCATGCCGGCGGCGCTGCGGGCTGCATGGCCAAACAGGCTGGAAATCCAGCCTTTGTCCGGACTGGCGGCACTTTGCGGACCGAACTGCTGGGTGGTGAACATTATTGGCCTTTCTGTGCTGCAGCACGGGCGGTGCGGTAGGACCAGAGCAGCGCGAAGCTGCCGCCGCAGACCCAGCCTGCTGCCGGATGGAGCATGGCTGTGCCGGTGGTGACGGCAGCGGCGCCACTCAGACCGACCAGCAAGGTGGCGATGTCCAGTTTGCTCACAGGCAGACCTCGTTTTCGTAGGCCGACACGTAGGGTGCGGCGGGTTTGTGGTACAGGGCGCGGTTGAGGGCCATGATGAGGCCGACGATGCCGTCGATCTTTTCGCGCGATTTCTTTTTGCTGGGGCGGTAATTGCCGTTGCTGTCACTGATGACGACCACGTTGCCGGCCATCCAGCGCAGTACCGGGTTGCCGCCGTGGGCGAAGTCGCCCGCCAGCAAGCGGGCTTCCAGTTCTTTCGAGGGCTCTGACAGGTTCTGGAAGTTCTGGCTGAGTGCCACCAGTTCCAGTCCGTCCTCGATCAGCTCACTGGCCAGCTTGCCGGCGTTCCATTCGTCGAAGCCGATGGACTGGATGTCGAAGTCGGCTGCGTCCTGCAGGATTTGCGCACGGATGGCGTCCTGGTTGATCTGCACCCCGGCGGTGGCGGTGATGAAGCCTTGCCGGGCCCAGCTGGTATAGGGCACGCGGTCTTGCCGGTCGCGCAGGGCGATGTTGTCGGCCGGTACAAAGAAGCGCGGCAGAATGGCCCATTTGTCACCGGGTTCGACCGGTGGAAACAGTAGTACCCAGGCAGCGATGTCGATCTTGTTGGCCAGATCGAGGCCTCCGAAACAGGTTCGCCCTTTCAGGGCTTCGACATCGACTGGCTGGGCGTTGTTGTTCCAGGCATCCAGCGACAGCCAGCTGCGTTCGACCTGCGTCCAGATGTTGAGCCGCTTGGTCAGAAAGTTGTTGAGTGCTGCCGGTTCGTGCCGGGCTTTCTGGGCCTGGCTGTCCAGCTCTTCCAGATTGACCGAAACCGCCAGATTGGGATTGGCCTTGACCCAGTTAGCCTGGTCGAACCAGTCGTCGCCTTCGTCCAGGGTGTAGATGACGCCGCCGTAGCTGTCGTCGTCCAGCTGGCCTTCCAGTATCTGGATCAGGTAGCCACGCTGCTCCAGGCAGATGGAACCTTCCTGATTGAAACCGGCGGTGGTGATGGCGTGCATGATGCTGTTGCGACGCGAGCCACGGCCGGTGTCGATCACGTCCCACAAGGCCCGCGTGGGGTGGGCGTGCAGTTCGTCCATGATGGCACCGTGCACATTGAGGCCATCAAGGGTGTTGGCATCCGCACCCAGCGGGACATAGCGGTTGGCGGTACCAGGTATGCGCAGGATGTTTTTGTTGTTCTGCACCAGCTGGCGCAGTGCCGGTGATTTGGCCACCATCATTTCTGCGGCCGAGTGGGTAATCTTGGCCTGATCCAACTTGGTGGCAGCGGTGTAGACCTGCGCGCCGGCTTCCTTGTCCAGGGCAAACAGGTAGATGCCCAATCCAGCCAACTTGGTGGATTTGCCGTTCTTGCGGGCGACTTCTTCGTACCAGGTGCGAAAGCGGCGGCGGCCGTCTTCGCGATACCAGCCGAATTCCACCGCCAGCCAGAAAGCTTGCCAGGGAGCCAGCTCGACCGGCTTGCCGTTCCATTGGCCATCGAAATGGCGGCAGTAGCGCGGGAAGAATTCCAGCACGTGGCGGGCCATTTCCGGTCGCCATACCAGTTGGCGCTGTGTTTGTTGCGACAGATCGCGGTAATGACGTTCGACGGCAAGACGGGTGTAGCGACCGGTCTTGATGCGCCCTTCCAGTACATCCAGGCCGTACTGGTCCCAGGGCTGCAGCACGTAGCCTGTTGGAATCAGTCTGGCCGGTCGTTGATGAAGTTGAGCAGTTCGACCAGTTCTTCGCTGAGCACCCTGCCCTTGCTGAGTAGCTTGTTTCTGGCACATGCGCTGACCGTCATTCCGTTTTTCTTCAACATGAGCCGGATCTGGCTGGCAATCTTGGGCCGGTTATAGCTGGCGCTGACTTCATAGGGGCGGCCGGTGTCTTTGGCAATGGCAAATACCCTGCCCTTGTTGGCCTCCATCCACTCCTTGCAGGCCAGCCAGTCCACAATGGCGGCGCAGATCAGCCCAAGGGCGATGCCGGCAGTGGAAAAATCAAAACCGCTCCCAGCCAGCAGGGGCTGCAGATCCTTCCATAACTTCCGTTCCGCACGTGTCAGCCGCCAGGGTGGTTCTTCTGGCAAGAGCGCTCCGCTCTGACCAATGTTGTCGAGCATGGCAAATGGGTCTGCGGCGAACAGGTCGCCCGTCAGCAGGTTGTTGATGGCACGGACCCGTCCAGCCGCGATGACGGTGAGGCCGCCTTCGTCCAGATCCTTCAGCACCTCACTGCGAGCGCGGCGCTCGGCCCGGGATTCGTCCGTTTCCAGCGAGCCACCATTGCTGTCTTCGTCGTATCGCCAGCCAGCCAGATCGATGGCATCGACATGGCTGCGCCAGGTGTCGACTTTATCGGCCAGCATCGCGATCTGCAGCAAGGCGGATTGGTAGTCAAACCCGGCCTGGGCCAGGGCTCGGATGATGTAGCGCCAGACTTCGCGGGCACGTCTGGTCTTTAAAAATGCAGGCGGCTTGGGTATGACCACAGAAGCCGCCGTGTTGGGGCTTGTGGGGACCATAGCCAGCCTTTCTCGGCAAACGGAGCATCAAAAACGAAAAAAGCTCCGATCGGAGCTTGCTGGAGGGGTTTAGACCCCCCCCTATGATTTTTCACCAAAAGAAAACACGTGGTTAGGCATGCGGTCCGCGCTACCCGGGTGTGCCGGAGGATTTCAGCCCCCCACCCTCAGACGATTCCGGGATGAAATCGGAAGGCGAAACCAGTCAACTAACGACCAAAGCCACCATCTTCCGCTGCTGTCTTGCGGCTATGGCAGCCCTTACACAACGCCTGCAGGTTGTCCCGGTCCACAAACAAATCCCAATTCCCTCGATGCGGCTTGATGTGATCCACATCCGTCGCACGCTCCAGGCAGCCCGGTGTTGCGCAACGAAACAGCGCGACCTTGAGACAATCGTGGCGCCGCGCATACCAGATCCGCAACTTGTACCAGCGCCGGTATCTGGCCTGATCCGCATCAGCAGCCCGTCGGGCCTCAACTTGCTGCCGACGCACCGCCTCATGCTGACTGCACTTGCTCGATCCGGGTAGCGAGAACTCCCGACACCCACCCGGATGCACTACTGATCGCCCTACAACAGAATCTGCCGTTGATCGAGTACATCCACAGCTGGCACGCCGACGACCAATATGGCCGCCGCAACCTCTGCATGGTGCGCAACGGTCCAGTGCAATACATCTGCACCAGCGCCATCACCAGCCCGACCCCGGAGCCAGCCTGATGCTGCGCGAAGTCCTGCTCTACATCCTCACCCGAGGCCTGCTCTTCGGCATCCTCGCCGCCCTGGCGCTGATTGTCGTAGACGGCTTGGCCGAACTCGCCAGCCGCCACGGCTGGCTCCCCCTGTAATCCCGACAAAGGACACGCCATGAACACGAAACTCCCCCAGATAGACCCTCGCCAACTGCGCCGCCAGCTAGGCATGAACCAATCCGAATTCTGGAGCCGTATCGACGTCACCCAATCCGGCGGCAGCCGCTACGAAAGCGGCCGCCCCATGCCCAAACCGGTACGCCGGCTGCTTGGTGCGGTCTACCTGAAAGAAAGCATCAAGCCATTCACGCCAGATTCAGTTACCACGCAAGAACCGTCACGGTGAGAGCGCCAATGGCGAGGGCACCTATCGGCTCAATAAACGGTGGGTAATCCGTGTTTGTGAATATCTAAAGGAATGAAAATATGAAATGGCTAAAGCTGGAAAAATATTGTGCGGTAAGTGGCGACACCAAGGACGCCATCTATAACCGCAGACGGAATGGGATATGGCTGGACGGCAGAGAATGCAAAGTAGTCCAAGGCAATATTTGGGTAAACACAGAGGCAGTCGAAAAATGGATCGAAAAAAGCAAGCCGCAACCGTCCCGAGCGGCATAGAAGTGAGGGATGGGGCCAAGGGAGCAACCATCCGGATCCAGTTCATGTACAAAGGCGTCAAGTGTCGAGAGACGCTGAAACTCCCGCCTACGAAGGCCAATCTGGCATTCGCGGCACGATTGCGCGGCGAGATCATCAACGCCATAGAATTCGACACGTTCAAGTACCCGGAATATTTTCCGGATAGCAAACGGGCAAAGGTGTTCGGTCACATCGTGACGACTCACAAGATGGCCGATCTGCTCCAGGCAGCGCTGGCAGGATATGAGCAGGCCGTAGCTAACGGGACACTATCCCCCACCACGCTGATTGGATACCGTAAAATCATCAATGGGCACTTGCTGCCGGAATTCGGCATGGAGCGCGTCAGGGATATTACGCCAGCCCGTCTGCGTAACTGGATCGGAGCACTTGGAGTAACAGCGAAAGCTGCTCGCAACATCATCAGTCCACTTCGCTCGGTACTGGATGATGCAATGAATGATGGCCTGATCGAATTTAACCCACTGGACCGGGTAGCACTCAAGAAGCTGCTTACCCAGACATCGGAGAAGTCCACCTATGAGGTGGACCCATTCTCTGCAAAGGAGATCGCCGCAATCCTGAAGCATGGCTCAGAACAGGAATCAAACATGTATCAGTTCTGGTTTGAGACTGGCCTGCGCCCTGGAGAGCTGATTGCCCTGGACTGGAGCAAGGTAGACTTTGTCCATGCCACGGTACGGATTGATGCAAACGTGGTAGCAAGGATAACAAAAGGGCCAAAGACCGCTGCGGGGGTGCGCACTATCGAACTGAGTCCTGTCGCACTAGAAGCATTACTCAGGCAGAAATCAGTGACATGGCTAATGGGTGGAAGGGTATTTTTGAATCCGCGCAAACACCGGCCATGGGAGGTCGAGCAGCAGATTCGGCGCACATCATGGCAGCCCCTACTGAAAAGAGCGGGAGTCCGTTATCGTAACCCCTATCAGATACGGCACACCTACGCCTCACACCGCGTAAGCAGTGGAGCAAACCTTTTTTGGCTAGCGCAGCAAATGGGTCACGAAACCACTGAGATGATCATTCGCCACTACGGGCGCTGGATACCTACCACCGGAAACCTGGCGCAACACCCATCAGCCAGCAAAACAAACGCCTCATAAATTTGGGGCCAATTTGGGGCATTTCAGAGGCAACAACAGGCAGTACAGCGCAACAAATGAAAACGGCAGACTAGCCTCAAAGCCGCGCCGGTACTGCATTGCGACTGTTTAGCGTTGTCTGCCGTTGTACTGCATTTGGTGGAGGCGGCGGGAATCGAACCCGCGTCCGAAAGTCCTCTACGGTGAGTTCTACATACTTAGTCGTGTCATTTGGATTTAACCTCTGCCACGCCGACGGACAGGCTGGACTTTGGCGAGTTACCTTGAGTTTCGCACAGTACCAAGTAACCCGGCACAGCACTAGCAGATGTAGAGTGACACTACAGGGTTTTGACGCCCCCGGCCCATCTGCGAACCGTTGTAGTGTCTAGCCGGCCGTTAGGCTGCTAGAGCGTAAGTTTCGTCGTTTGCGACTAAAAAAATTCAGCTTTTTACGGGGTGACTGAAATCCCGGTATGCCCTCATCCGCTTCGCAACCCCCGTCGAAACCAGGTCGCCCCCAGATAAGACTGACAAGTATACAGCCAAACACTCGCTGCGGCTAGTCCGCCAGCCGTCTGGGATCAACCCACGGCAAGCCGTCCCGCAGCCCACAGTGGGCTTAGCGCTTGAAGGCCAGCACCACTACCCCGCAGGCCACCAGAGCGATGCCCAGCCATTCTCGCGGGGCTGGGCGTTCGCCCAGAAAGACCACAGCGAACACCGCTACCAGCACCAGGCTTAGCTTGTCGACCGGGGCCACTTTCGATGCCTCGCCCATTTGCAGCGCACGGAAATAACAGGCCCAGGACAGGCCGGTTGCAATGCCGGACAGGCCCAGAAACAACCAGGTTTTTCCCGGCAGCTGCAAGGGATTGCTCCATTTGCCGCCAAGCCAGACAAACAGCGACAACACCACGGCGATGATGCCGGTGCGGATCAGCGTGGCCAGGTCGGAATCCACACCACGGATGCCTACCTTGGCAAAAATAGCCGTCAGCGCGGCAAACACCGCCGACAACAAGGCCCAGAACAACCAGCTGGCCGTTCCCATCATGATTTTCTCTCCTTCATTGAAGCGTGCGCTATCCGGCCAGCGCCGTCCGGCCTAAAATGGGCGCTCAAACATTACATCATTTAGCTGCCGGCATGTCTCAATCCAGAACCATACTCCTGCTTGCCCTGCTAGTGGCGCTGGCTTTGCTGGCCGGGCACCGCCAGGAAAACAAGCCGGCCAGCCCAGCACAAACCCGGCTGATCAAGAACATCATTCGCATTCTGTAATGCACAACGCGCACGGCATGGCCAGTAACAGGCACTGCCCCATGGCGAGAAACATCAAGGACAGACCATGATTTCTGCTTCCACCCTGTTGCTGTTTATGGTGACCGTACTGCTGCTGTTTTTGTCGCCGGGGCCGAATATGGCTTTTGTGCTGTCCTATTCCACCACCATGGGCCGTTCCGGCGGGCTGGCTGCCGCACTGGGCATTGCCGTGGCCGACATGGTGTTCACCATCCTGACCGCCAGCGGTATTACCGCCATGCTGGCGGGCTGGCCGCCGATGTTCGACCTGCTGCGCTTGGGCGGGGCGGCCTATCTGCTATGGCTGGCATGGAAATCCTGGCGGGCTGGCGGCATGCTGGCCCTGCTGGGCGGCGAGCGTCGCAGCCACCGCCAGGTGGTACGCATGGCGATGTTGAACAGCCTGCTCAACCCCAAGGCGCTGCTGTTTTTCATGGTATTCCTGCCGCAATTTGTCAACATCGCTCAGGGCCATGTTGCGCAGCAGGTATTGCTGCTGGGACTGGTGCTGGCGGTGACCGGCCTTGCTTTCAATGCAGTACTGGCGCAGTTCAGCGGGGCATTGGGCCGCTATTTGCAGTCGCAACCGCGCTTTGCGCTGTGGCAAGGGCGGGCGCTGACGCTGGTGTTTCTCGGCCTGGCCGCCCGACTGCTACTGCTGCAACGACCGGGCCAGCCCTGAACCAGGGCTCAATCGATAGCGTCGGCATACCAGCGGCTTGCCGCCATGTCATCTTCCAGTGCCTGTAATACAGCAGCGCTTAACTCCTGCACTGCGCCATCCAGTCCATGCTGGCGATAGCCCAGTGCCGTGCCGCGCTGCAAGGCTTCCGCCGCCAGGGTAATGGCCAGATCCTGCGGCAGCTCTGCCGCTGCGCTCTGGCAAGCCGTGGCAGAAAACGAGTGGGCCTTGCGGCAGCCGGCCGGCCGCCACGGATAAATACTGCACAGCGCATCCTGCAAGAACGCACAAGGTGGCCGTACAGCACCACCCTGCCCCAGCAAAAACTGCTGCTGGCGCAGCGCCTGCAGCAACTGCTCGAGACGGTCGGCCGGCCCACTTCGCAACTGCTGCGCAATCAGCAAGGCTTCAGCCGGTGCCACCTCCACCCGCAGGCTGCAGCAGCTGGCACACCCCGCGCGGCAGGCCACCGGCTCGCCACGCAAGGCCGCCTGCGCCATGGTTTGATCGATGCCACGATGCAGATTGCCGACAAATGCAACGGCATAAGCGACGCCAGGATTGGCTTGTAACTCAGCAGCCACCCGCGCCCCCACCCGCTCTATTGAAGCCTGCAAGGCAGCCGCTTCGTCGGCGTGCAACATAGCCATCCTCCCTATCGTTTCAGTCATTCCAGCCAGGGTCTGCGGCTGATTATAGCGCGCAGCGGGCCGGCTGAACGCGGTGATCCAGCGCCAGTTCCGGCAGCAAAACCAACGCATGTTTTAATTTCTTGATCATGATCATGCCGGCTGCAGGCAGCGCATGCAGCCCGAGCGGGCATGGTTAAAATAATGCCAATGACAAAGTAAAGCACAACAAGCCATGACGGAAACCGACATTGTCCGACTGATCCGGGATCTCGATACTGCCACTGAGCGGGCCATTCTGGCCGAGCTGGCTCTGCTGCTGGGTGCCAGCCATCTGGGCAGCCAGCTCAAGCTGGACGATCTGCAAACACTCAGCCATCCGGCGCGCAGCGTTTTCAATGAACTCTGCGAACTGATTGGCGCACAGGCCCAGCAGCCGTTCAGCGCCAACACCACGGGCGCCCTGCTGGCCATCCTCACCACCACCAGCCAGACCTGATCCGGCAAGCTTAAGCCTGCCTTAAGCCATCCCCGGTGATAATCCGCGCGGGGAATAAGCCCCTTCAGGAGATCAATCATGGTATCGGGTATCGGCAATATCGGTAGTACTGCGCCCTCCCAGCCCTTGCGCCCCGTCAGCCAGCCATTGGCCAACCGTGGCAAGGATAGCGATGGCGACAGTGACGGCAGTAAGCCTGGTGTAGCAGAAAGCAAAAACCGCCCGGTTTCTGCCACCATCGGCAATACCATCAACACCACGGCCTGAGATTCCTGCGAATCCCCGCCACACCCGGCCCGCTTGTGCGGGCTTTTTTCTGTCCGCCGCCATCATCTCCGCATGAAAAAATCGGCCCGGGCCGCGTGCTCATCTGCTATATTTTGATTATGTACATTTTCAAAACCATCCGCCATGTCTGACATCACCCTGTGCGGCCGCATCACGACCGCCCAGCCCTGCAGCTTGCCACTGGCCGGCACCGGCATCCGCGCCGGTTTCCCTTCCCCGGCTGACGACTACCTCGACAGCAGCATCGACCTCAATGGCTACCTGATGAGCGATCCCGATGCCTGCTTTGTGGTGCGGGTACAGGGCGACTCGATGAGCGGAGCCGGCATCATGGAGGGTGACTTGCTGATCGTCGACAAGGGCCGCCCGGCGCTGCATGGCGATATCGTGGTGGCGGTGGTGGATGGCGACTTCACCGTCAAGCGCCTGCACCGCCGCGATGGCCGGCTGGCTTTGCGGCCGGAAAATCCGGCCTATCCCATACTGGTGCCACAAAACGAGCAGGAACTGCTGATCTGGGGCGTGGTGTGCGGCTGCGTCCGCCGCTACTGATGCCCCGCTTCGCCCTGGTGGATGGCAACAGCTTCTATACCAGCTGCGAGCGGGTATTCCGGCCCGACCTGATCGGCAAGCCCATCATCGTGCTGTCGAATAACGATGGCTGCGTGGTGGCGCGCTCAGCCGAGGCCAAGTCCATCGGCATCCCGGCCTTCCTGCCCTACTACCAGGTCCAGGGCCTGTGCCGCAAACACCGGGTCACGGTGTTTTCCAGCAATTACACCCTGTATGGCGACATGTCGCGCCGCATGATGAATATCCTGGCGCGCTTCGCGCCGCAGCAGGACATTTACAGCATCGATGAGTGTTTTCTGGAACTGAGCGGCATGGCCTCTCCTCAGGCCCATGGCCAGTGCATCCGCCAGACCCTGCTGGACAAGCTGGGCCTGCCCAGCTGCGTGGGCATTGGCCCCAGCAAGACGCTGGCCAAGCTGGCCAACCATGTAGCCAAGCAACAAGCACACTGGCAAGGCGTGTTCGACTGGGACGATCTGACACCGGCCGAGGCAGAACGCCTGCTGGCCAGCATGGATGTGCGCGAAGTATGGGGCGTGGGACGACGACTGGCGGAAAAACTGCACCAGTTGCGCATCCGCAGCGCACTGGATCTGCAAAGGGCTGACGCCCGCCAGCTCAAGCGCCACTTCAACGTGGTGCTGGAACGCACAGTGGCCGAGCTCAACGGCGTATCCTGCCTGGCACTGGATGATGTCGCCAGCAGCAAGCAGCACATCATTTCCAGCCGCAGCTTCAGCCGCCAGGTCAGCAGCCTGCCACCGCTAGCGGCCAGCATCGCCCATCACATTGCCCGCGCGGCAGAAAAGCTGCGCGCCCAGGGCAGCACGGCAGCGATGATAGGCGTGAGCATCCAGACCAACGCTTATGGTAGCGCGGCCCCCTATCACGGCTATACCTGCATTCCGCTACTGCAGGCCAGCGACGACACCCTCAGCCTGAACCAGGCAGCACAGACCGCGCTGCGTCAGTTGTTCCGGCCCAGCCTGCGTTATCACAAGGCCGGGGTGGTATTGATGAAAATCGGTGACAAGACCATCCAGCAGCAGGATATGTTCGCCCCTGCGCCAGACCCGCGCCGTGCCCGGCTGATGGCCACCATCGACCAACTCAACCGACGACTGGGCAAAGGCAGCATCCGGCTGGCCATCGAAGATATCAGCCAGGATTGGCAGATGCGCCAGGCCATACGCTCGCCCTGCTACAGCACCGACCCACAGCAGGCCATCACGGCCCATCAGCCGTCGTATGCCAGCGCACCAGCCGGCTACCGCCTGCACTGGCCGCGCAGCCGGCACCGCAGCGGCGATTGAGAGACTGGCAAGAACTCAGCGCGGCTGCCCCACTCCATCACGCAGCGCCGGCCAGGCCAGGGTCAGCAGCAGGCCACGCATGGCCATCAACACCAGCAAGGCCGCCCAGATGCCATGATTGCCAAAACCGCGCTGCAGCAGCCACAAGGTCGGCACATAGACGGCGAAGCTCTGCAACATGCCATTGCGCAATACCCGCGTTTGCATGGCTCCCATGAACACGCCATCCCAGAAAAAGGCCCAGATGCACACCGGCGGCAACAGCACCAGCCAGGGCCAGAAGGCTGCCGCCATGCGCTGCAACTGCACATCCGGCGTCATCAGCGGCAGGTAAAACAAGCCCAGCACTGCCATGGCCAGCGCCAGCAGGCCACTCCAGCCCAGCGACAGCCAGCCACAACGCCGCACCACCAGCACCAGCCCGGCGCGCGAGCCAGCGCCAATGGACCGTGCGCCATACACCTCAGCCGCCACGGCGAATCCGTCCAGCAGGCTGACACATACCATGAAGGCTTGCAGCAACAGCTGATTGGCCGCCAGCGTCAGCGTGCCCAGTTGGGCCGCGCTGCGCGTCATCAAGGCAAACGACACCGTCAGCAGCAAGGTCCGCACCATGATGTCCAGATTGGCAGCAAACAGCCGCCGCCACGGTGCCATGCCACCCAGCTGCTGCCAGGCCACACGCCACGGTTGCCACGGCACCTGTCGCAGCATCACCCGGCCCGCCAGCACACTGGCAGTCATTTCACTGATGGCCGTCGCCCAGCCGGCACCGGACACGCCCCAGCCCAGCCCAGATACAAAAGTAATGGCCAGCGCCGCATTCAGGGCATTCATCAGCAACTGCAGCAGCATGACCTGACGGGAATGGCCCAGACCCAGCAGCCAGGCAAACTGGGCATAGGCCAGCAAGGTAAACGGAGCCGACCAGATGCGGGCGTCAAAATACTGCCGGGTCAGCTCGGCCACCTCGGCCGGCGGGGCCAGCAGGTGCAAGGACAGCCAGGCAATCGGCTGCTGCAGCAACAGCAAGCCCACGCCGCCCAGCAAGGCCGCCAGCATGGGCCGCAAACCTGCCAGCACCACCGCCTCCCGCCCCTGCCCACCGGCAGCCTGGGCCACCAGCCCGGTGGTGGTAAAGCGCAGAAAGCTGAAGCACCAGTACACCACATTGAAAATGCTGCCACCCACCGCCACTGCCGCCAGCGCCACCGGATTGCCCAGCCGCGCCAGCACGGCCGTATCCACCAGCCCCATCAAGGGCGTGGCCAGTGCCGCCAGCATCACCGGCACGGCAAAGGCAATCAATTGCCATGGAGAAGGCGCAGCAGCAGAAACAGTGGAGTCGGACATGAGGCAAGCAGGCAAACGGGAAAACAGCATGGTAACAAAGCCCAGCCGGCCCTGCCCGGCAGAGCAGCAATGAAAAAGCACCCGCGCGGGGTGCTTTTCGTTCGGCGGAGTGCTGAGCAGGCTCAGACCTTTTTCACGAACTCCGACTTCAGGCTCATGGCGCCGATGCCGTCGATCTTGCAATCGATATCATGGTCACCGTCCACCAGCCGGATATTCTTCACCTTGGTACCCACCTTGACCACCAGCGACGAGCCCTTGACCTTGAGATCCTTGATCACCGTCACCGTGTCGCCATCCTGCAGCAGATTGCCATTGGAATCACGCACTTCGCGCCCTTGTTCTTCACCAGCGGCATCGGCCTGGGCCGACCACTCGTGCGCACATTCCGGGCAGACCAGCATGGCACCGTCTTCGTAGGTGAATTGGGAACCGCACTGGGGACAATTGGGCAAACCGCTCATGCTATACCTTGCTCGCTAACAGAAAAATCAAATCCATCGACAACTGCCGATGGGCGCAAAGCCGGTATTGTACGCCACCACGCCGGCAAGATCACCCACTGCGCTCATGGTCTCGTCAGCACGGCCTGCGCCATCCGCCGTCAGCCTAACGCGGCTTCTGCCGGCTGAATGCCCACCGGCCGGCCAGAAAGGTGAAGCTGGCAACCAGCACCACCAGCACCCAGAAGCCATGCGGATGGTTGGCCAGCGGCACGCCGCCCACATTCATGCCGAAAAAACCTGCCACGATATTGATAGGCAAAGCCAGCACCGTCACCATCGTCAGGGTGAACAGGGTGCGGTTGGTCTGCTCGTTCAGCTTGGCGGCCAGTTCTTCCTGCAGCAGCTTGATGCGTTCAACCAGGGTGGCCAGGTCGTTCAGCACCAGCGAAAATTCCTCGGTCGATTCGCGCAGGGTCTGCACATCGTGCTCGGCCAGCCAGGCCGGCGGCCGGTTCAGCAGGCGGAACAACGCGCCGGGCTCCGGTGCCAGCAGGCGCTGCATGCGCACCAGGGTGCGGCGCATGCCGGACAGCTCGGCACGGTGATCCTGCAAATGCTCGGCCAGGAAACGATCTTCGATATGATCCACCTTGCGTGCAGACTCGCGCACGATGCTGGCCATGACATCGGCCTGATCCTGCATCAGATGAAACAGCAAGGAGCGGGCCGAGGGAAACACCTCACCGCTTTTCACCGCCGCCCGCAGGCGATCCACCGAGCGCAAGGGGCGTACGCGCGCGGTGACCAGCAAGCGCGAACCGGCGGCCACCCACAGCGTGGCAACATCCGACGTCACCACACCAAAACCCAGTGCCACATCATTGATCACCGCCAGCAGCATGCCGTCCGAGGGTTCGATGCGGGTGGAACTGCTGCCAGCATGCAGCATTTCAAAAAAATCATCGTTCAAGGGCAGTTGCGCCCTGAGCCAGCGCTCGCAGGCCACATGCGCCAGATTGAAATGCAACCAGACAAAGCCATCATCCTGTGCGGGCTGCTGCAAAAAGCGTACCGCCTCTTCCGACGCAATGGGCTGGCCGGTCTGCCCTGGCAGAAAACGGAAGCCACTGATCAGCCCGACCTGATCGGCACCATACATTCCCTCGGAAATCGACACGCTCATGCAATATACCTTCCTGTAATACCACCAGCCCCATGCTGGCCGGCCGTCAGCAAACACCCTGCCATGCAGGATAACATCCCGCCCGGCCTCACTTTACCCAAGGCAGATGACAATTTCGACCTGCCGCAAACAGCAAAATACCAACGTCCTCAGCTGCCGAGCGGGCAACTGACACAGCCCCTCTGCGCTAAAGAAAATTCCCTGGCGACAAGAAGAAACAAGAGCAATTTTATTAAGAATGCATCCCTTATTCGCCACGATGGGAGTTCATAGACTGGCTCGTGTCCTCTTGCGGACATCCCTAGCCCACCCAAGTCTTTTACTCAGGAAAACCATCATGAAACTGATTGCATGGACTGTAGCTGGAGTACTGCTGGCCGGCCCCGCCCTCGCCAACAAGCTGCACCAGGAATCCCCGACTGCCAGCGAAGTAAAAGCCTGGAAGGCAGATCAGGACAAGATCAAAAAACAGGGCACACACAAAAAGCAGCAGCACCGGAAAAAGTCCGCATCCGGCACCAAGCATCAGGTGAAGGAAACCGTAGGCGGACACGAACACAATAAGTAAGCACACTGTCAGCGTCCGCTTGCCGGATGCTGACTCAGCTTCGGCACGTCGTCACCATTAGCGCCCACCACCAAACATTTGATCAAATAATTTGGCAAACGCAGCCACCCTGCGCTAGAATCAGCTGGCATGTGCAAAATATTAAACGAAAAGTTTAACGAAATGCCACAAACCAGCTACCCCGAATCCTACTACGCCGCCTCTGCCAATCCGGTGCCTGCGCGCCCGGCCCTGCAAGGCGAAATCGAAACCGACGTCTGCATTATCGGTGCCGGCTATACCGGCCTGTCCACTGCACTCTTCCTGCTGGAAAACGGTTTCAAGGTCACCGTGCTGGAGGCCGCCAGGGTTGGTTTTGGCGCATCCGGCCGCAATGGTGGCCAGATCGTCAACAGCTACAGCCGCGACATCGATGTGATCGAACGCACGGTGGGCAGCAAGCAAGCCAAACTGCTGGGCGACATGGCCTTCGAAGGCGGCCGCATCATCCGCGAGCGGGTCGCCCGCTACGGCATCGACTGCGCCCTGAAAGACGGCGGCGTGTTTGCTGCACTGAGCGAAAAGCAGATGGGCCATCTGCGATCACAAAAAGCCTTGTGGGAGCGTTATGGCCACCGCCAGCTGCAAATGCTGGGCAAGGATGACATGCGCGGCATCGTGGCCACCGACAGCTACGTGGGCGGCATGCTGGACATGAGCGGCGGCCATATTCACCCGCTGAACCTGGCACTGGGCGAAGCCGCTGCGGTGGAGTCGCTGGGCGGCGTGATTTACGAGCAATCCCCGGCACTGAGCATTGAGCGCGGCCAGCAACCCGTGGTGAGCACACCGCAAGGGCGGGTCAAGGCGAAATTCCTGGTGGTGGCCGGCAATGCCTATCTGGGCAATCTGCTGCCGGAACTGGCCGCCAAATCCATGCCTTGCGGCACTCAGGTGATCACCACCGAGCCGCTGGGCGACGAACTGGCTGCCAGCCTGCTGCCGCAAGACTACTGTGTGGAAGACTGCAACTACCTGCTCGACTACTACCGCCTGAGCCAGGACAAACGGCTGATTTTCGGTGGCGGCGTGGTGTACGGCGCACGTGACCCGGCCAATATCGAGGCCATCATCCGCCCGAAAATGCTGAAGGTATTCCCGCAACTGGCCAAGGTAAAGATCGACTACGCCTGGACCGGCAACTTCCTGCTGACGCTGTCGCGCCTGCCGCAGGTTGGCCGCATTGGCGACAACATCTATTACTCGCAAGGCTGCAGCGGCCATGGTGTCACCTACACCCATCTGGCGGGCAAGATCATGGCCGAGGCACTGCGCGGCCAGGCCGAACGCTTCGACGCCTTTGCCACCCTGCCGCACTACCCCTTCCCGGGCGGCGAGCTGATGCGTGTACCCTTCACCGCCATCGGTGCCTGGTACTATTCGCTGCGTGACAAACTGGGTATCTGAGTTTCCACGCGGTCTGCAACCTGCCGACCGCGCATAGTATGACAACAAGAGCCGGCGTTACACCCGGCTCTTGTTGTCATACCACCCTCCTCCTGCCGTTCGCCATCCTTCTGCCAGACGCAACAGCGCCGATCCGGCCACTATCCTTACGCCTCTTTACCTTGTTTGCAAAAGCAAACATTTTTTGACCTGAACCAGCAGCGGCAAGCAGCGGCCGGTCGCGGATAATTGACCGCACAGCCCACCGTCACGCACAAGGCAGTTACCGACCCGATGAGCACCGCGTCCATCACCACATCCGCCGGCCCGCTGGATGTGCAAAACATCGTCAGCCAGCTGATGACTGTTGAAAAGCAGCCGCTTTCCAGCAGCCAGAGCAAGATCAGCTCCTTCAATAGCAAGCTTAGCGATATCGGCCAGGTCGGCTCGGCCTTGTCAGGGCTACAGACCTCGGTCAGCAGCCTGTCGTCGGGCGCATTCCTGCACACCCTCAAGGCCAGCAGCTCCGACCCCACGGTGGCCACCGTCCATGCCAGTGGCAATGGCGCAGCCGGCAATTACCTGCTGGACATCAGCGAACTGGCCAAACCACGACAACTGGTGTTTGACCAGACCGCCGCCGGGCAAAGCATCAGCAGCGCCAACAGCCCACTGGACAACGTGCCGGACGCACTGACCTTCGAAGTGGCGGGCAGCAGCACAACCGTGCAACTGCGCGATGCCGCCAGTAGCGCAACGGCCAGCAGCGACAGCTCGACAACCACGGCCACCACGCCAGCCAGTGTCAGCCTGCAAAACATCGCCGACAAGATCAATAGTGCCAATGCCAGCGTCAATGCCTCCATCGTGCAATACAAGGGGAGCTATTCGCTGGTAATTGCTGCGGCCGAATCCGGCTCCGACCACGCTTTCAGCATCACGGCCGGCGGTAGCGACAGCAGTGTGGATGAAACCGCCACCAACACCCTGGCTGGCCTGGTGCAGAGCAACACCGCCATCGGCGAATCAAACGATGCCAGCGATGCGACGCTGACTGTCAATGGCATCAACGTCTCCTCCAGCAGCAACACCCTGGACGATGTCATCAGCGGCGCTTCGGTCCTGCTGCAAAAAACCGGTCAGGCAAGCATAGGCATGACCCAGGACAACAGCAGCATCACCAGCAGCCTGCAAGCCTTTGTCGACGCCTATAACAAGGTGCAAACCGCCATCGGCAGCGCTGCAGCCGGCACCCTGAAAGGCGATGCCGCGCTCACCTCGATCCGCAGCCAGCTCAGCGCCGTACTGCAAACCCCGGTCAGCGGTGCCGACCCGCTCAGCTCTTATGCCTATCTGTCCCAGGTGGGCATTGCCATTCAGAAAGACGGCACCCTGGCGCTGGACCAGAGCAGCTTCAGCAAGGCGCTGGCCAGCAAGCCTGCGGCCGTGGCCAACCTGTTCGGCAACAGCAGCAATACCGGCTTTGCCGACCGTTTCAACAGCACCATCAACAATTTGCTGGGACCTGCGGGAATCATCGTGACCAAACAACAAGACCTGAGCCAGAACGTCAGCGACGAAACCACGCACCAGACGCAGTTGCAAACCAAAGTCAGCAGCAAACAGGCCGACTATCTGCACCAGTACACCAGCCTGAACGCCACGCTGGCCAAAATGCAGCAATCCACCAGCAATCTGTCCGGGCTACTGGCCACATCCAGCAAATAGCAGAGCACGCAGGCCGCCGCAGGCGATCATGACGCTGTGTGACAGCCTTAACATTCGGCAACATTGTTTAACCCTGTTTTGCCATCAAGCGGCAGGCCTTTCCCGTCGATAATGCCAGCAGAGCATATCAAGGCAGGCCGGATTCAGCCGCAGGCCGCAGGGAGAACAGCATGACCGCAGCATCCATCACCACCACCGCCGGCCCGCTAGACGTGCAATCCATCGTCAGCCAGCTGATGACCGTGGAACAGCAGCCGCTGACCGACAGCCAGAACAAGGTCTCCACCTACAAGACCGATCTGAGCGATATGGGCCAGATCAGCTCCGCCCTGTCTGCGCTGCAAACCTCGGTCAGCAGCCTGTCATCCGGTGCCTTCCTGCAAACTTACAAAGCCACCACATCAGACAGCACGATTGCCAGCGTGGCCACCAGCACCGGCGGCATTGCCGGCAGCTACCAGCTGGATGTCAGCAAACTGGCCCAGTCGCGTCAACTGGTGTTCGACCAGAACAGTACCGGCCAGTCCATCAGCAGCGCCACCACTGCACTGAGTAGCGTCCCCGCCTCGCTCACCTTCAGCGTGGCCGGCACCAGCACCACGGTAAACCTCAACAACGGCGGCAGTGGTGGCGAAAGCCTGCAAAACATTTCCGATGCCATCAACAGTGCCAATGCCGGCGTCAATGCCTCCATCGTGCAGTACAACGGCAATTACTCGCTGGTGATCGCCTCGGCCAACTCCGGCTCGGCCAATGCCTTCAGCGTCACCGCTGGCGGCAGCGACAGTGGCAACACCAGCGGCAATACCCTGGCCGGACTACGGCAAAGCAGTACCGCGGCGACCGAATCCTTTGCCGCCAGCGATGCCCTGATGACCGTC
This sequence comes from Aquitalea sp. FJL05, assembly GCF_003852595.1. Classification (NCBI taxonomy): domain Bacteria; kingdom Pseudomonadati; phylum Pseudomonadota; class Betaproteobacteria; order Neisseriales; family Chromobacteriaceae; genus Aquitalea; species Aquitalea sp. FJL05. Next base: position 127,301 of record NZ_QAJS01000017.1, on the reverse strand, counting down.
AACGGCGTCAATGTTTCATCCAGCAGCAATAGCGTGACCGGGGTCATTAGCGGCGCAACCGTCAACCTGGAAAAAACCGGGCAGGTTTCCATCGGCATGAGCCAGGACACCTCGGGCATCGCCTCCAGCCTGCAAAGCTTTGTCGATGCCTATAACAAGGTGCACAGCACCACCAGCAGCGCCTTCAGTAGCGACATGAAGGGCGACGACTCACTGCTATCGATTCAGGACCAGCTCAGCTCGGTGCTGCAGACGCAGGTGGCCGGCGTGAATGCCGCCAGCTCCTATGCCTATCTCTCGCAGGTCGGCATTTCCCTGCAAAAAGACGGCACCCTGGCACTGGACCAGACCGCCTTCAACAAGGCGCTGACCAGCAACCCGACTGCCGTGGCCAATCTGTTCGGCAATAGCAGCAGCACCGGCTTTGCCGACCGCTTCAACACCACCATCAACAATCTGCTGGGGCCAACCGGCATCGTAACCACCAAACAGAACGATCTGAACCAGAGCGTGACTGACGAAACCAACCACCAGACCGAAATCCAGACCAATCTGGATGCGCTGCGCAGCTCTTACGTGCAGCAATACACCACGCTGAATGCCACGCTGGCGCAAATGCAGCAATCCACCAGCAACCTGGCCAGCCTGCTGGCCTGATAAAACGCAGCCGACCATCAAAAAAACGCCGCCCGGTGCAAACCGTGGCGGCGTTCATCGTGAATGACCTAGCCGAAATAACCTAGCCTGATCAGCCCAGCAGCTGGTTTCCATTGATGGCATTGGCCAGCGCCAGCCCGCCCAATACCAGGAAAATGATGGATGCAATGATGTGTACGGCCTTGGTAGGCAGACGGTCGGCGAAGCGGCTACCCAGGTAGATGACCGGCACATTGGCCAGCATCATGCCCAGCGTGGTGCCGGCCACCACCGGCAGGAAGTCATGAAAACGGGCCGCCAGCGCAATGGTGACCACTTGCGTCTTGTCGCCCATTTCGGCCAGAAAAAACGCGAACACCGTGGTGGCGAATACGCCCATCTGCCGCTTGGGCATGACGATTTCGCCTTCGTCCAGCTTGTCGGGAATCAGGATCCAGCCGGCCATCAGCGCAAATGACGCCACCACGGCCCAGTTGAGGATATTGGGACTGAGCGCGGTAGACAGCCAGGCACCGATGCCACCGGCACCGGCATGATTGACCAGCGTGGCCAGCAGGATGCCCAGAATGATGGGGACCGGCTTGCGATAGCGTGCAGCCAGAATCAGGGAAAGCAGTTGGGTTTTGTCGCCGATTTCGGCCAGGGCCACCACACCGGTGGATACCAGAAAGGACTGCATCGAGAATTCTCCATGGCCGGGACGCGAAAACGAGTGACCGCAATGCGTCCCGGCCATGCAGAGCATTACGGTCAAAAGTCTCGCCAAGTCTCGGACCACGTGTGCCATGCCGGAACCGGCAAGTCTGTTGACACACGTCCCTCTCACATGCGGAGGGCGGCTACTCCCTAATGACGGGTGGCATTGTAAAGCAGCCATGCCATTTGGCAAGCCCCATTGCCGGTTTTCTGCGTTTATCCCGTCAGCGTGCAGCCCAGGCGTTGAAACGCTGCTCCAGGTTTTCGCCGTGATCCACCCAGAAACTGCTGTCAATGGCCACGCCCTGCTTCAGGTTTTGCGGTGCGGTGGGCAGGTTGGCCAGGATAGCCTTGTCGATCAGCGCTGCCGCCTTGCGATGGCTTACCCCATAGCTGATACCTTTCACATACTCAGCCTGGGCAGCAGGCTGGCTGACGAAAGCCAGAAACTTGTAAGCGGCATCCAGATTGGCGCTGCCCTTGGGGATGGTCCAGTAGTCGTAATCGTAGATATTGCCGTTCCACACCATTTGCAGCTGCTTGCCACCCTCTTTTTGCGCAGCGCTGATGCGTCCGTTATAGGCGGAGCTCATCACCACATCGCCAGCCGCCAGATACTGTGCCGGCTGGGCACCGGCCTCCCACCACTGGATATACGGCTTGAGCTGATCCAGCTTGGCAAAGGCGCGATTCAGCCCGGCCGGTGTGTTCAGCACCTTGTATACATCGTGCGCAGCCACGCCATCGGCCATCAGGGCGATTTCCAGCGTGTATTTGGCCCCTTTGCGCAGCGCACGCTTGCCGGGATATTTCTTCACATCCCAGAAATCAGCCCAGGAACGCGGAGCCGTCTTGAGCTTGTCGGCGTTGTAGGCCAGCACTGTGCTCCAGGCATAAGCCGCCATGCCACAGGGCTGGGCCGCGCCCGGCAGCAGTTCGGCCGGCTTGATGATGCGGCGATAGTCCAGCTTCTCGAACATGCCCTCGTCGCAACCGCGCAGCAGGTCGGGCGACTCCACGTCCAGCACATCCCAGCTCACCCGCTTGCTGTCGACCATGGCCCGCACCCGCGCCATTTCGCCGTTGTAATCACCGCTGACCACCTTGATGCCGCTGCCGGCGGCAAAGGGCTGGTAATAGGCTTTCTGCTGGGCGTCCTTGTTGGCACCGCCAAACGACACCACGGTCAGCTCGGCCGCCGACAGCACCGGGGCCAACAGTAGCCCGGCGTACAGGAAAACACTTGGAAAACGCATGGATGAAGGCATGACTATCCCCTGAAAGTTGCACAGCCAGGTGGGCGGCTGTGTGACTTACTCTAGGGACAAGTCCGGCAATAGGTAAAATAGCTTTACCCTGTCAACTGCATCGATTTTTACGATGCAAGAAAGCGCCGTAGCCTGGCTCAGCCCAAGCGACTGATATTGCGCTCGCACAGCGTGACAAAAGCCTCGGCCCGGCGGGTCAGACGCAACTCCTGCGGCCAGGCCAGTACGATATTCAAGGCCGGCACCTCCTCCACGATGGGCAGGCACACCAGCGCATCCCCGGCGTAAGTTTGCGGCGTCTGCGGCCGCAGGTTCAGCAAGGCATAGCCGTTGCCAGCGGCTACCAGTCCGCGTACCAGCTCGAAATTGACAGTCTTGTGGCGCACCCGCGCCTCCAGCCCCTGCAGGCGAAACACCGACAGGAAATACTCGCGGCTATGCGGCAAGTCCAGCAGCACCATGGGCAAGGGGGCAAGATCCTGCAGCGAAACCGCCGCCCGCCCGGCCAGCGGGTGCGTGGCCGGCAGCAAGACATAGGGCAGCACGGTCTGCAGCGTCTGCCGGTACAGGCTGGGTGCCAGGTCCAGGTCGTACAGCAAGGCCAGCTCAGTCTGGCCGCTCAGCAAAGCCTGCTGCAACTGCTCGGTATCCCCTTCGTGCAGCCGCACCGAGATGTCCGGATAATCTTCGCGCATGGCCGCCAGCAGTCGCGGCAGGAAAATCGGCGCGATGGTGGTAAAGCAACCCAGCTCCAGATTGCCCTGCAAGGACTGACTGAGCGCACTGGCGTGCTGGCTCAGGTCCTCGGCATGCGCCAGCAGATTGCGCGCCGCGGCGACAAAGCTTTGCCCGGCCGGCGTCAGCGAGACGCCCTTGGCATGGTGCCGGATAAAGAACTGCAGGCCGAACTGCGCCTCCAGCTGGGCAATGGCGCTGGAAATACCTGGCTGCGAGGTGTACAGCGCATTGGCTGCCGCCGTCACACTGCCGTGGTCGGCCACTGCCACCAGATAAGCCAATTGCCGCAGGGTGTATTGCATAATATTTATCGATCCAATTGGAAAAATAATAATATTTTCAGTATTTACTGTGACCACCTACACTCGCCTTGTCAACCAGACTGCCAAGCCCCGGCACCACAGCCAGATGCTAGACTTGCACCCGGCAACAAGACAGCCGGCAGTCTCCGGCCTCTCCCTGCCCGCTACGGAAAGAACCCCAATGGAATCCCTCACCCTGCTGAATACCCTGGCCGGTTTCGACACCACCAGCCGGCTGAGCAATCTGCAGCTGATTCGCTTCGTCAAAAACTATCTGGCCGGTTTTGGCGTGAGCAGCCAGATCGTGGAAAACGAAGATGGCAGCAAGGCTAACCTCTACGCCACCATCGGCCCCACCGACCGTCCCGGGGTGATGCTGGCCGGGCATACCGATGTGGTCCCGGTAGACGGCCAGCACTGGCACAGCAATCCCTTCCAGCTGGATGTGCGCGATGGCCGCGCCTATGGCCGTGGCAGCGCCGACATGAAAGGCTTTATCGCCAGCGTACTGGCGCAGGTGCCGCAACTGGCACGCAGCCAGCTGCACACCCCATTGCACCTGGCTTTTACCTATGACGAGGAAATCGGCTGCATCGGCGTGCGCCGCCTGCTGGAAGTGCTGGGCGGCCTGCCGGTCTTGCCAGCCATGGGCATCATCGGCGAACCAACCCGCATGCAGCTGGTGGCCGAGCACAAGGGCAAGACCGCCTGGCGCGTCACCGCACGCGGGCATGAGGGCCATTCCAGCAACCCGCAAGCCGGCGTCAATGCAGTGGAGTACGCGGCCGAGCTGGTCAGCTTCATCCGCAGTCTCGCCCGCCAGCGCCGCCAGCACGGGCCATTCGACCCCTTGTATGAAGTGCCGTACAGCACCCTGCATGTCGGCACCATGCAGGGCGGCACCGCCCTCAACATCATCCCCGCCAGCTGCCATTTCGACTTTGAAATCCGCCACCTGCCGCAAGACCAGCCCGCACCGCTGCTGGCCGCCATCCGCCAGCACGCCACCCAGGTATTGCAGCCGGAAATGCAGGCGGTGGATGCCGACTGTGGTTTCAGTTTCAGCGAGAAAACCAGCTACCCCGGCCTGCTCACACCACCGGACGCCGAGGTGGTGCGCTTTGTGCAAGGCCTGCTGCAAGACAGCAGCCCGCCACGCAAAATAGCCTTTGGTACCGAGGCCGGCTTGTTCAGCGAACGCTGCGGCATCCCCACCGTGGTGTGCGGCCCCGGCGACATCGCCCAGGCTCACCAGCCGGACGAATGGCTGGCGCTGGATCAGCTGGCCGCCTGCGATGCCTTTCTGGGCCGGCTGGTGGCGCAACTGAGCGCGGGCTGAGTCAGCGACATCGCATCAGCGCAAGGCCCGGCCCGCTGCTTGGCACAAGGAAGCCGGGCCGATTTTGCCAAGGAATGCTATCCTCCTGCTGCACAAGCAGACAGGAAGCCACCATGGCCTATCACAGCGCATTTACCCCGCAAGACCAGGAAGCCAGTGCCGAACAGCTGGCCGGCCAGCGTGGCTGGCTATTGCTGGAATTCGGTGCGCCCTGGTGTGGCCACTGCCAGGCGGCGCAGCCCCTGCTGGCCGCTGCCATGCAAGCCCACCCGGACCTCGCCCACCTCAAGATTGAAGACGGCAAAGGCCGCCGGCTGGGCCGCACCTTTGCCGTCAAGCTCTGGCCTACCCTCATCCTGTTGCACGATGGGCAGGAGGCAGGCCGACTGGTGCGACCTGACAGTGCCGCCGCCATCAGCCAGTTGCTGAACCAGGCCGCAGCCAACAGCTGAAGCATTATTTTATGATTTCGCCCCTGCCACGCTTGCGCGGCGGGCAGTACAAGGCAGTGGCCAACCCGCCGCCGCAGGAAATGGATGTCATGCAGTTCACCCACGCCGAGTCGCCGCGCTCACCCCGTATCCTGTCGCTCATCCCGCCGATGACGCAGCTGAATACGCCCTACCCCTCCACCGCCTATATCACCGGCTTTTTGCGCTCACGCGATGTCAGCGCCTTTCAGGAAGACCTGGCGCTAGAACTGGTATTACGGCTGTTTTCCGTGAGTGGTCTGCAAGCGGTGCGCCAGCAGATTGACGCCATTCCACCGAAAAAACGCAGCAACCAGCTGCACGGCTTTGTCGGCCAGTTCGAACGCTATCTGGCCACCATCGGCCCGGCCATCGCTTTTTTGCAGGGGCGCGACTCCACCGTGGCCCACCGTATTTGCGGCCGCAACTTTCTGCCGGAGGGTGAACGCTTTGCCTCGCTGGAAGTGTATGTCGACCCGGACGACCCCTATGGTGGCGACCCGCTGGCCTGGGCTTTTGGCGCACTGGGCCAGCAGGATCGCGCCCGTCATCTGGCCACGCTCTACCTGAACGATATTGCCGATGTGCTGCGCGAAGCAGTGGACGAGCGCTTTGAATTCGTGCGCTATGCCGAATCGTTAGCCATGAGCCAGCCCACCTTCGACCCGCTGGCCCACGCCCTGGCCGGCAAGCCCTCGCTGGTGGACGACACACTGCAACAACTGGTGGAAGAAGCCATTGCCCGCCATCAGCCGGACATCGTGCTGCTGTCGGTCCCCTTCCCCGGTTCGGTGTATGCCGCCTTTCGCATCGCCCAGACCATCAAGGCGCGCTGGCCGGCCATCCGCACCGTGCTGGGCGGGGGCTTCGTCAATACCGAACTGCGCGAACTCACCGAGCCGCGCGTATTCGACTACTTCGACTTCATCACCCTGGACGATGGCGAAAAGCCGCTGCTAGCCCTGCTGGAGCATCTGGCCGGCAAGCGCTCGGTGTCGCGGCTGGTCCGCACTTTTGTGCGCGAAGATGGCCAGGTGCGCTACATCAATATGATGGAAGCGGACATCCCTTTCGAAGAGGTCGGCACCCCCACCTGGGATGGCCTGCCCATCGACCGTTACCTGTCGCTGCTCGACATGCTCAACCCCATGCACCGGCTATGGAGCGACGGGCGCTGGAACAAGCTAACCGTGGCGCATGGCTGCTACTGGAAAAAGTGCAGCTTCTGTGATGTGACGCTGGACTACATCTCACGCTATGAAACCGCCTCGGCCAGCACGCTGGTGGATCGCATCGAGGCCATCATTGCCGAAACCGGCCAGACCGGCTTCCATTTCGTCGACGAAGCCGCCCCGCCCAAGATGCTGCGCGCGCTGGCCGAAGAACTGCTGCGCCGCAATGTGGCCATTTCCTGGTGGGGCAATATCCGCTTCGAAAAATCCTTCACCCCCGAGCTATGCCAGCTGCTGGCGGAAAGCGGCTGCATCGCCATTTCCGGCGGGCTGGAAGTGGCCTCGGACCGCCTGCTCAAGCTGATGAAAAAAGGCGTGTCGGTGGAACAGGTGGCCCGCGTCACCCAGGGCTTTACCGAGGCCGGGGTGCTGGTGCATGCCTATTTGATGTACGGCTTCCCCACGCAGACGGTGCAGGACACGGTGGACGCACTGGAATACGTGCGCCAGCTGTTTGACACCGGCTGCATCCAGTCCGGCTTCTTTCACCGTTTTGCCTGCACGGTACACTCGCCAGTGGGGCAGAACCCGGAAGAATACGGCGTCAGCCTGCGCCCCTTGCCGCCAGTCAGTTTCGCCAAGAACGATATCGGCTTCATCGACCCCACCGGCACCGACCACGACGCCATGGGCAAGGCGCTCAACAAGGCGCTGTACAACTACATGCACGGCATCGGGCTGGAAGAAGACGTACGCAGCTGGTTTGCCGGCCGGGTACCGAAAACCCGTGTGCCGCGCAATTTCATCGCGCGCGCCCTGGGCTGAACACCGGCACCAACACTACTCCAAAGGCCGGCTTTTCCGCTTGCACACCCTTCATCTGCCGGGCTGGCCGGCCCGGCAGCGGCCAGCGCACTGAACGTTTGCCCGCTACCGTGCATCCAAGCTGCTGCAGCGATGACCTTGAGAATCATCCCCTTGATTTCCCAAGCCGCTGCGCCAGCCCAGGAGAACGCCCATGTCATCCGCCCCGAAGAATGCCCGCTTCCCACAGCAACCCAGCCTCGATATCACGCTGAAGTTTCTGCAAGTTTCGATGAACAATGTCGAGCAACTGATGAATTTCCAGATCAGCACCAGCCGCATCCAGCTGGACAACTATGCCAAGTCGCTGCAAGCACTGAGCCAGGCCGAAACGCCGCAAGAAGCACTCAGCCAGATCAGCAGCATCGCCAAGGAAAATGCCAACCAGGCCATGGAATGTTCCGGCGAATTCTGCGGCATCTTGTCCAAGGCACAGGAAGAGCTGCAAGGCCTGGCGCTGGAACACCTGGGCAGCGTGCAGGACTCGCTGCAGGGCATGGCCAGCTATCTGCAGCAGCCAGCCACCACCAGCAAGAAGAAATAAGCCTGGCCACGGCAACCTACCGTAGCCAAACAAACAGCCCGCCATCTGCAAGGATGTGCGGGCTGTTTCGATGTGAGCGGCTACGCTGCTCAGTCGTCGCCGAAATCGGCTTGCTCGGTCAGTTGCTGGGCCTGTTTTTGCTCTTCGGCCAGCCTGGCCTGCCATTGCTCTTCACTCAGACCATGGCTGCCATCGCAATAATCACGTCGTCCACAACCACAACGACCGATATCGGCCGGATTCGCCTGTACTCGCATTGTCTTCCCCAGATAAACCCGTCACCGCCACCTTGGCATGACCGGCCGCTCGGCCACGTCGGCCAGCAAGGGGCAGAGACTACCCTGAGTCGGCGGCCGATTCAACGCCAGTCGTCACGAATACAGCCATCTGCCGCATCAATATCAGGCTCAACGCCCGGTCTTTAACTGCGTCCACAGCCGGTTTTGCAAGCGCAGGATGTCCGTGGGCAAGGGCTGTAACAGAAACAGTGTCTGCATGACCGCCGGCGACGGATAAATACCGCCATCACTGGCAATGGCCGCTTGTACCAGCTTGCGTGCCGGCAGGTTGGGCGTGGGGTAGAACACCTTGTTGGTAATGCCGGCAGCGACATCCGGCTGCAGGATGTGGTTGATCCACTGATGAGCAGCGGCCGGGTTGGGCGCATCTTTGGGAATGGCCATCATGTCGACGGAAAACGGTGCCCCGCTTTTGGGAATGACATAGCTGATCTGGTAATGCTTGCCGGCATCGGCCGCACGACGGCGGGCAATGCCGATATCGCCGGACCAGCCAACGGCAAGGCAGATATCGCCATTGGCCAAATCATTGATATAGCCGGAAGAGTTGAACTGGGTGATATAGGGGCGGATCTTCCTCAGGGCTTCGAATGCCGCCTGATAATCGGCCGGGTTCTTGCTGTTGGGGTCTTTGTGCAGGTAATGCAGGGTGATGGCGAACACATCGCTGGCCTGATCCAGCATGGACACCCCACAGCCTTTCAGCTTGCCCAGCGTGGCCGGCTCGAACAGCACATCCCAGCTATCCAGCGCCACATCCTTGCCCAGCGCCGCCTTCACCTTATTCAGGTTCAGGCCCAGGCCATCGGTAAACCAGGCATATGGCACACCGTATTTGTTACCGGGGTCGGCGCTGGCGATCATCTTCATCAACTGCGGATCCAGATTGGCCAGATTGGGCAGCAATGCCTTGTTGAGCGGCAGGTAGATGCCGGCTGCCGCCTGACGGGCCATGTAGTTGGAGGTGGGCACGACAATATCGTAGCCCGCCTTGCCGGTCAGCAGCTTGGCTTGCAGGGTGTCGTCACTGTCGTAGACATCGTATTTGACCTTGATGCTGGTCTGTTTCTCGAAGCTGGCGATGGTCTGCTCACCGATATAATCGGACCAGTTGTACACGTGCAGCTCGGCAGCCTGCGCGGTCAGGCCGAGACAGAGTGCCGCGCCGGACAATAGCAGGCGCGTGGTGGGTTTACGGCTCATGATGGGACTCCCGATATTCCTGTGACGAAATCCGCAGGCCGGCGCATGGCTGGCCTGCGGGGTAAATGGCGCAACTGGGAATGAGTCATGCCGGCTCTGGATGGCCGTTTGTCAGGGTCTGGCAGGGCGGCGGCAGCCGCCCGGAATTTAGAGCAGACCCAGCTCCTGTGCGGTGCGGTCCACCGCGCGGCGGGTCTTGTCCAGCAGTTCGTCGATTTCGCTGCGGGTAATGGCCAGCGCCGGTGCCATGATCATGCGGCCATGGGTGGAGCGGATGATCACCCCCTCGTCAAAGCCGTGGCTGCGGCAGCGCCAGGTAATGTCATCTTCATCAGCAAACAGCTGGCGGCTGCTCTTGTCCTGGGCAAACTGCAAGGCTGCCACCATGCCGGTCCCCTGGATGTCGCCCACCAGCGGGTGCTCGGCAAATAGCTGGCGCAGGCAGGCTTGCAGATAGGGGCCGGTATCCTGCTTCACCGCCTCTACCATGCCCTCGCCCTGCAGCACATCCAGATTGGCCAGCGCCACGGCGGCGGCCACCGGATGGCCGGAATAGGTCAGGCCATGGGCGAACACCCCGCCCTTGGCGACCAGCGCCTCGGCCATGCGCCGCGACAGCACCAGCCCACCCATGGGGATGTAGCCGGAGGTCAGCCCCTTGGCGATGCTCAGGGTATCCGGCTGGAAATCGAAATGCTGGTGGGCAAACCACTCGCCGGTGCGGCCAAAGCCACCGATCACCTCGTCGGCACACAGCAGCACATCGTATTTGCGGCAGATGCGCTGGATTTCCGGCCAATAGCTTTCCGGCGGGAAAATCATCCCGCCCGCACCCTGGAAGGGCTCGGCAACAAAGGCAGCCACCTTGTCCGCGCCCAGTTGCAGGATTTTCGTCTCCAGCTCCTGCGCGCACTTGAGGCCAAACTCGGCCGGGCTCAGCTTGCCGCCATGGGCGTACCAGTAAGGCTCGGCAATGTGCTCGACACCGGGAATGGGCAGATTACCCATCTCGTGCATGAAGGCCATGCCACCGAGCGAGGCGCTGCCCACGGTGGAGCCGTGATAACCGTTGTGGCGGCCGATGAAGATTTTCTTGTCCGGCTGCCCCATCACATCCCAGAAGCGACGCACGGTGCGGATCAGCACCTCATTGGCCTCGGAGCCGGAATTGGTATAGATCACATGGCTGTACTGCCCCGGCAGCAGGGCAAACAGCCGTTCGGACAATTCCAGCACCGCCGGATGGGTGGTATGGAAAAACAGGTTGTAATAGCTCAGCTGTTGCAGCTGGCGCGTGGCTGCATCGATCAGCTCCGGCCGGCCATAACCGACATTGGTGCACCACAGGCCAGACATGCCATCCAGGTATTTCTTACCCTCGCTATCCCATAAATACAGGCCCTGCCCACGGGTGATGACGCGTGCGCCCTCCTCGTTCAAGGCTTTCTGATCGAGAAAAGCATGAATATGATGGGCCGCGTCCATCGCCTGGTATTCGGCGGTACTGCGTGTGGTCTGATTACTGTGCATTGAGGTCTCCATGCCGGGTGCACCGGCTTACAGGCTGATCCAGGTAGTCTTGAGCTGGCTGAACTTGTCCAGCGCATGCAAGGACAGGTCGCGGCCAAAGCCGGACTGCTTGCAGCCGCCAAACGGTACGCCGGGGTCGAGGGCATCCACGGTATTCACCGACACCGTGCCCGCGCGCAGGGCACGCGCCACGCGATGGGCGCGGCGCAGCTGGTCGGTCCATACCGCTGCGGCCAGGCCATAGATGCTGTCATTGGCCATGGCAATGGCCTCGGCTTCGCTGTCGAAACGCAGCACCGACAGCACCGGGCCAAAGATTTCCTCACGGGCAATGCGCATGTCCGGGGTGACGCCGGTGAACAGCGTGGGTTGCAGATAGCAATCGCTATTGCCTATGTGCAGCCGTTCGCCGCCAGAGAGCAGGCTGGCACCTTGTTGCAGGCCGCTGGCAATGAAGCCCTGCACTCGCGCGGTATGGCCGGCATCCACCAGCGTCCCCTGCCGCGTTGCCGGGTCCAGCGGATTGCCCGGCTGGAAGGCGGCCATTTCAGTCAGCAGTTTTTCGACAAAACAGTCGTGGATGCTGGATTCCACCAGCAGGCGCGAACTGGCCGAGCACACCTGGCCCTGATTGAAATAGATGCCAAAGGCCGCCTTGCGCGCTGCCGCGTCCAGGTCGGCACAATCGGCAAACACCAGATTCGGGCTTTTACCACCGCACTCCAGCCACACCATCTTCATATTGGAAGCGGCGGAATAAGCCAGAAAGCGCTTGCCGATTTCGGTACTGCCGGTAAACGACAGGCAATCGATATCCGGGTGCAGGCCCATGGCCTGGCCGGCCTCTTCGCCATAGCCGGGCAGCACATTCAGCACACCATCGGGCAGGCCGGCCTCACTGGCCAGTTGTGCCAGCCGGATGGCCGACAGCGGCGACTGCTCGGCCGGCTTGAGCAGCACACTATTGCCGGCAGCCAGTGCTGGGGCCACTTTCCACGCCGCCATGTCCAGCGGGAAATTCCACGGAATCACCGCCGCCACCACGCCCACCGGCTCACGCGTGACCAGCGCCAGCGCATCCGGCCCGGTGGGGGCAACTTCGTCATACAACTTGTCGCAGGCTTCGGCATACCAGTCGAACAAGCCTGCCGTGGCTGGCACATCGATATTCAGGGCGTCCGAGATGGGCTTGCCCATGTCCAGGCAATCCAGCAGGGCCAGATCATCGGCATTGTCGCGCAACAGTTGTGCCAGCCTTTGCAACACCACCTTGCGCTCACGCGGATGACAGCGCGACCAGCTACCTGCGTCGAAACTGCGCCGGGCCGCAACCACCGCAGCATCAACATCCGCCCGGTCGCAGCGTGCCACCATGGCCAGCGTCTGGCCGGTATGCGGACAAACGCTGGCAAACTGGCGGCCGTCTGCCGCATCTTGCAGCCGGCCATTGATATAAGCCTGGGCGGCAGGCCGCAAGGTGGCGGCACTTGCCGTCCAGAAAGCCGTATCTCGTGCATGCATCGTGCTACTCTCCTGTCGGGATGCAAGGCCTGCGCCGGGAACTGGCCGATGGCCGTTGGCAGGCTTGCTACTCATTGCCGGCCAGTCTAGGCAGGGGCCTGCCCAAGCAACATAGCCTTGATGGGTTAGCTGGCTAACCCCCGCGGGGTAGCGAGACACAAGCTGTCTTGCGGCATCATGTCAGGCAATCTGGACAATCCAGGCAGATGGACGGCATCAACAAAGGAATGAACATGCAGCTTGCAGTGGCAGACCTGGCCTTTCACCAGAGGCTGGGCCGATTGATGGAAAAACTGGGCGAACCCGGTTTCTGGCCGGCGCTGGCGCGGCTGCTGGCCGATGTCATCACCTTCGATACCTGGGTGGTACTGCTGTTTCAGCCGGAACAAGCACCGCACATCCTGGCCGATCACGCCGCCAATCTGGCCGCCGCCGACCTGTTTGCTGATTACCGCGCCCAGCTCTACCGCATCGACCCCTTCTACGCGTTCAGCCAGCAGCAGCCGGCCAGCGGCCTGTACCGGCTGGATGATGTGGCACCCGACTCATTCCGTGACACCGAGTATTTCCGTCAGTACTTCAGCCGCAATGTCGGGGCCGACGAGCTGCAATTCCTGCTGCCCATACCCGGCCAGGGCGTGTTGTCCTTGTCGCTGGGCAGCCGTCGGCGCTTTACCAATGCCGAAATCGGCGCCTGCCAGCTGTTCAGCCCCTGGCTCTTGCCGCTGATGGGCAAGGCCATCCGGCTGGATGCCTATCTGGCCGAGCAGCTGCGTCACAACCCGGCCGAACGCCAGATGCGGCTGGAAGATGCGCTGCGGCAGCGCGGTGAACCTCACCTCACCGAGCGCGAAGTGCAAGTCGCCCTGCTGGTGCTGGCCGGCCACTCCACCAAGGCGGTGGCACGCGAACTGGGCATCTCGCTGGATACCGCCAAAGTGCACCGGCGCAATCTCTACGCCAAGCTGGGCGTCAGCAATCAGGCTGGCCTGTTTCTGCTGTTTTCCGCCCCCAGCGCTGCCGCAGCCGATTGATGCCAGCAAGGGCATCACCCTGGTCTGCCTTGTCCACCAGCACTGACGAAAAGCATTGCCATTCAATGGTTTTCGCTGTTGCAGCAGAGTGACATGCGACAGGAATGACACAGTAAGCCACGGCAAAACAAGACATTTTCCCAATGCAGGTTGCCAAGCAATTTGAATTTGTACACAATCAATATTACAGCAACAGCAAAGGAAGCCGGCATGGCCCAAGGTGGTAAACGCGATGGCGCAGGGCGCAAATCCGCATTTGGTGGCGACAAGACCGTGGCCATGCGGGTGCCGGAACCACTGCGCCCCCTGCTGGAAGGCTGGCTGGCCGAATACCGCCAGCTGCGCTCGGTGAAAACGGCAGACACGCAGGATATCCGCACCCTGTCCGACACCCTCAGCCAGCTGTCCCTGCCGCTGTTTGCCAGCCGGGTACCGGCCGGTTCGCCAGTGGCAGCAGATGACTTGAAGGAAGCCGACATTGACCTGAACGCCCATCTGGTCAGCCACCCGGCCAGCACCTTCATGGTGACGGTCAAGGGTGACTCCATGATCAACGCTGGCATCCACGATGGCGACCTGCTGATTGTCGACCGCTCCTTGCAGGCCCGCAGCGGCAAGGTGGTGGTAGCGGTCATCAATGGTGAACTGACAGTAAAGCGGCTGGAAAAAACGGCGAGCGGGCTGTTTCTGATGCCGGAAAACCCGGCCTACGCGCCGATTGAGGTGTCGGAAGAAGCGGCGCTGTTTATCTGGGGTGTGGTGACCAATGTCATCCATCCGGTCTCGTAAAGGAGAGCAAGATGCAAATGCAAATCGATGAAAGCCTGATCAAAATGAAGTTCATGGACTGGCGCCGCCTGCCGCGCGCCTTTCGCGAAGTGCGCGCCGGCCAGCCGCAAGTGCTGGTGTCCCGTACCGGTCGCAGCTACTTTGTTCCGGTGCAGTTTGTCTGAAGCCACAACGCACAACGCCACAAGACCGGCGCCCTGCCGGTCTTGTGGTAAACAACCCCACCTAGCAGAAGCGCAGGGCAAGCGTAGCCATCAATCCGGCTAAACACAGCAGCTGACAACTGACCGCTACCGCGGCTCAGTCCAAGCATGCCAGCCATGCGCTATCTGGATACACCGCCATCCCCACCGCTATCGCACCCACACACCAGCTCCCCCCCCCACCAGCCAAGCCATAGCGCTTGGCATGCCTTTGTTTATCGCATTCGCCAATAACCTATCCGGCCGGGCCAAGCATGCATAGAGTGCGGTGAGGTGTAGCTGAAATGAGAGCCAGATCAAGGCTGCTGCTCAAGTTAGCAAGCAGCACACCATGACAGCCTTAGCTGCAAGACATGGGGATGAAATGTGAACAGCCATAAAAAAGCCCTCCCACAAGGGGAGGGTCTAACAGGGTATCGGGGAAGTGTAACGACCGGAAGCTGAGGGCATCCGGTCTATACAGCGCCTGGATCCATACCAAGAACCAAGCACGGAATCATCCTATCGCTTTGCCCATGGCATTGACTATGGGTGAATTTACTTAGCAGACATATCACGCATGATCTTGAGAATATTCTCAGCCGAAGTCTCACGCCGGATCACTTCAAAAAAGCCGGCCGCCTCTGGATAGGTTTTCTTCAACTGCCCCAGCCACTGTTTCAACCGGGCGGGCGGATAACGCGACTCACCCGCTTCCGTCACGCATTGCTGGTAGAAGTCGAGCAGCCACTCCATCAACAGACTCCAGGCCATGGGCGTGGCCGACTGGTCGGTGGCAATTCGCCGTGCCAGATCAGGTGCCGCAATCAAGCCACGGCCTATCATCACTCGCTGACAGCCGCTCTGCGCACGAATGGCATGGTAGTCGGCCACGGTCCATACCTCACCATTGGCGATCACCGGTATGGTGACGTGCTCACGGATACGGGCAATCCAGTCCCAGTGCGCTGGTGGCTTATAGCCCTCCAGCTTGGTCCTGGCATGCACCACCAGCTCTGCCGCTCCGGCACTGGCCAGTGCCTGAGCGCACTCCAGCGCCAGGCTCTTGTCTTCGTAGCCCAGACGCATTTTCGCCGTCACCGGAATCGCATCCGGCACGGCCGCCCGTACCTGGCTGACAATGCGGTATAGCAGCTCCGGCTCGGTCAGCAACACCGCGCCACCGCGATGGCGGTTTACTGTCGGAGCCGGACAGCCGAAGTTCAGATCGACACCTGGCGCGCCAAGACTAGCCACCTTGGCAGCATTTTCCGCCAGGCACACCGGGTCGGAGCCCAGCAGCTGCACCCGCACCGTGGTCCCGGCCCGCGTCTTGCCGCCATGCAGCAATTCGGGAGCCAACCGATGAAAAGTACGCGTTGGCAGCAAGACATTGGTGACCCGGACAAACTCGGTTACGCACAAGTCGATACCGCCCAGACGGGTCAGTACATCCCGCATGATGGGGTCGACCAGACCCTCCATCGGCGCCAGCATCAGATTCATGGCTTAACCTGCTGAAAAAAGGGCGCTATTGTAACGGAATCACCGCACCGGAGCGAATGCATGACCTTGAAGATCACCCCCCTGGCACCACACCAGGCCGCCAGCTGCCTGCCGCTGTTTCAGGCCTATCTGGCCTTTTATCATGTAGAGCAGGCCGCCGCCGACTGCCTGGCCTTTCTCGAAGCCCGGCTGAGCCATCACGAGGCGCGGCTGTGGCTGGCCGAGGATGCCGGTGTCCCGGTGGGATTTGCCTTGATGTACCCGGGATTCAATTCGCTGACGCTCAAGCCCAGCTGGCTGCTGCACGACCTCTATGTCGCTCCCGAATACCGTGGCAGCGGTGTCAGCAAGCAATTGCTGCAAGTATGTCAGGCACACGTTCTGGGGCTGGGCGGCGGCGACATCATGCTGCAAACCGCCCATGACAACAACAAGGCGCAAAGGCTGTATGAACGCAATGGTTTCGC
Organism: Aquitalea sp. FJL05; assembly: GCF_003852595.1. Classification (NCBI taxonomy): domain Bacteria; kingdom Pseudomonadati; phylum Pseudomonadota; class Betaproteobacteria; order Neisseriales; family Chromobacteriaceae; genus Aquitalea; species Aquitalea sp. FJL05. Next base: position 110,720 of record NZ_QAJS01000017.1, on the reverse strand, counting down.
GCTCGACACGGACTTCCGGGTTTACTACTGGGACGGCAAGGGGAGTTGACCGGGTGGCCGCACCCGGCCATGCTGGCGCGTTTTGACGGCAAGGAGCACGCAATGGACATCCCTCGCGGCATCTATCGCCACTATCGTGGCAATCTGTACGAGGTGTTGGGCCTGGGCCTGCACTCGGAAACACATGAACCGATGGTGGCTTATCGCGCCCTGTATGGCGAGTATCAACTGTGGACACGTCCGGCCGGCATGTTTCTGGAAACCGTGATCCACGAGGGCGAAAGCCGGCCGCGCTTTGCCCCGGTCAAGCTGTTCTAGACGACCGGCCCATGCACATTTACCGCACCGACCAGTTTCCCCTGCCCTTGCCCGCCGGTCACCGCTTCCCGGCACAAAAGTACCCGATGCTGACCGAGGCCGTGGCCGGTTTCGCCGCCGACTGTCTGGATACGGCGGCGGCAGCCACACCATGGGAGCTGCAGCAGGCGCACAGCCCCGACTATGTCGCCCAGGTACTGGATGGCAGCCTGCCGGCGCGTGCCTGGCGTGAAATCGGCCTGCCGTGGTCGCCGCAGCTGGTGGAACGCTCCTGTCGCTCGGTGGGTGCCACCATCGCTGCCGCCCGTTCGGCCTTGCTGCATGGTTGCGGCATCAGCCTGGCTGGCGGCACCCATCATGCCTACCATGACAAGGGCAGCGGATTCTGCGTATTCAACGACGTTGCCGTCACTGCCAAGCTGTTGCTGCAAGAAGGGCTGGTGCGGCGCATTCTGGTGGTCGATCTGGATGTCCATCAGGGCAATGGCACGGCTGCCATCTTTCGCGATGACCCCCGGGTATTCACCTTTTCCATGCACGGGGAAAAGAATTTTCCCTTTCGCAAGGAAGCCAGTTCGCTCGACATCGACCTGCCCGACGCCACCGGCGACGATGTCTACCTCAAGCTGTTGCAACAGCATCTGCCGGCACTGCTGCAACAACATCAACCCGAGCTGGTGTTTTATCTGGCCGGCGCAGACAGCTATGCTGGCGACCGGCTGGGCAAACTGGCGCTCAGCATGGCCGGACTGCAACAGCGCGACCGGCTGGTACTGCAACAGGTGGCCAGCCATGGCGCGGCACTGGCCATCACCATGGCCGGCGGTTACGCCAGCAATATCGCCGACACGGTAAGCATCCAGCGCAATACCGTGCAGCTAGCCTGGCAGTACCACAACAGCCACACACTGTAAGCACAGCCCCACAACGCCGACCAACCATGACCACCCACTACCGCAGGAGAAAATCATGAGCAAAGCCACCTTGGCCGCCGGCTGTTTCTGGTGCACTGAGAGTATTTTTCAAGCCTTGCAAGGCGTGCGACAGGTACAGTCCGGCTATATTGGCGGCCACAGCAGCAATCAGGACTACCGTAGTGTCTGCAGCGGCCAGACCGGCCACGCCGAGGCGGTACAGATCGATTTTGACGAGCAGGTCATCAGCTTCAGCCAGTTGCTGCAGGTGTTCTTCGCCACGCATGACCCCACCACACTCAATCGCCAGGGGCATGATGTCGGCAGCCAGTACCGCTCGGCCATCTTCTGTCACGATGCCGAACAGCAGCGTATTGCCAGCGACTACATTGCCGCCCTGGATCAGCAACAGATCTTCCCTGCGCCCATCGTCACCACGCTGGAAACTGCCAGCCACTTTTATCCGGCCGAAGACTACCACCAGCGCTATTTCGAACTGCACGGTCACGAAGCCTATTGCCAGGCGGTCATCCTGCCCAAGCAAATGAAAATGCGCCGGCAGTTTGCCCAATGGCTGAAAAGCAGCTGAAGCAGGCCATGACCGGCAGCAAACCCACGACAGGCAGCCCGGCCGCCACACGCTGCCACAGCGGGTCGGGCCGCTATCAAATTAGCGTTACGCAGCCCTTGCTGCTACAGTCGACAGCTGCATTGCCATGACTGGCCAATACACCACAACATCATGCCAGCCCAGCCCATTTCCTCCTCACAACCAGCCAGCCCGCTACACAAACACCTGAAGCTGCTACAGGAAACCAGCCACCACCACAAATGGCTGCTGGCCGGCTTGTATGTGCTGCTTTGCGCCCTGCTGGGCCTGCTGCTGGTTCACGAAGCCATGCAGCGCCAGCAACAGGCACTGGATGGCCTGACCAGCCAATTGCAGGCCGACATCAACGCGCACATGCAACTGGCACTGGCCACACTGGACCACGCCAGCACCCTGCTGCCACAACAAGCAGCTGACCCGACGCCAGGCCTGCGCGATTTCGCCGGCCTCGCCACCGCCCGCCAGCCTTTTATCGACTATCTGGGCTGGCAGCCGCGCATCCGCGCCGAGCAGCGCGCCAGCTTCGAACAACAGCAAAGCCAGCTGCGCGGCCAAGCCTTTGCCATCCGCGACTACTGGCTCACCCGCGACACAGCAGGCAAGGACACCGGCAACTATGTGCCGGCACCGCCACGCCATGACTACCTGCCGCTGCTGATGCAAGAACCTTCGCCGCCGGCAGCGCTGCGTGCCATGCAAGGGCTCGACCTGCTGCACGATCCGACACTGGGCCCGGCATTGCAGCAGGCAGTCAGCCAGGGCTCGGTGCAGTTCAGCCCGCCCTACCGCATCGGCCAGCACTGGCATCTGCTGTTGCTGCAAGCACGCTACAGTGCCAGCCCGCCCTCGCCCAACCCGCTGGTGCGTAGCGAGCAATTGCAAGGCGTGTTGCTGATGAGCCTGCAACTGGATGGCTTGCTGGCTACATCGACCGCGCAATACCGCGGCTTGCAACTCACGCTACTGGCACCCGACGGCAGCTCTAGCCCCTTGCTGGCCAGCGGCCCGGCCGTTAACGACAACAGTCTGCTGCCAATACAAAGCGCCCAGCTGCAAGCAGCCCTGCCCAGTGAAGGCTATCGCCTGCAGCTTGATCAGGCACTGACATGGCAACAGCTGTCCGCCCCCTTGCTGGCCGTGGGCCTGGCCGCCAATACCCTGCTGTGCTACCTGCTCTGGCTGTTGGCTGCCCAGCAGCAGCGCCAGCGCAATATCCGCCGCCGCGCCATGGATCACCTGCACCGCGAGCGCGAACACGCTAGCGTGACCCTGCAAGCCATTGCCGATGCGGTGGTCACCTTCGATACCGCCTTTCGCATTCAATACCTCAATCCATCGGCAGGCATGCTGCTGGGACCGGGGCATCACAGCGTCATCGGCCAGAATGTGCGTCAGCTACTACGCCTCGGTCATGAGTTTGCCCGGCCCGGTAGCACCGATCCCTTCACCCAGGCCCTGCAGATTCGTGACAGCGTCTACCTGCCGGACAGCAGCTACCTGACCCGCAGCTCGGGCGAAAAACTGCTGGTGGAAGGCTGCGTGTCACCGGTATTCGACCAGCAAGGCCGGCTGCTCGGTGCCGTACTCACCCTGCGCGACACTGCCCCGCGCCGCCAGCACATGCTGGCCGCACTGGAAGCCAGCGAGCGCCGTCTGCGCCAGCACGAACAAGAGCTGGCCCGCGTGGCGCGCATCAACACCATGGGCGAAATGGCCTCTGGCATCGCCCATGAAATCAACCAGCCGCTGTCGGCCATTGTCAGCTACTGCCAGGCCAGCCTCAGCCTGCTGGAGGAAGAAGACCCTGATCTGCCGCTGGTCTGCCGGGCCATGCAGAACGCAGCCAAGCAGGCGCAGCGCGCCGGCCAGGTCATCCAGCGCCTGCGCGAATTCGTCAGCAAGCGCAATCAGCACCAGAGCCTGCTGGACCCGAACCAGACTGTCAGCAATACCCTCGCCTTGCTGGAATACGAGCTGCAAAGCCACGATATTCATCTGGAACAGTATTTTTCCGACAAGCTCTCTGCCGTTTATGCTGATAACATTCAGCTGGAGCAGGTGATTCTGAACATCTTGCGCAATGCCATCGACGCCATGGAAAGCGTCCATCCCTGGGGCCGGCTCATCATCAGCACCGAGCAGGATGCGACGCGAGTGCGTATCATGATCGCCGATAACGGCCCCGGCATTGCCGCAGCCGTGCAAGACCAGATATTCGACCCCTTTTTCAGCACCAAGCCCAACGGAATGGGACTGGGACTGGCCATCTGCCAGACGGCCATCGACAATATGGGAGGCCAGATCCTGGCCAGCAACCGCCCATCAGGCGGCGCGCAATTCGTGATCGACCTCCCCGCACTTACCACATTGACAGCACAGCCTGTAGCAGGAGAACAAGTTTCATGAAGTACATGATGCCAACCGTTTTCATCGTGGATGACGATCCGGCCGTGCGCGACTCGCTGGCCTTGCTGATCATGGCCCAGGGCATGCGCACGGTGACTTTCGCCAATGCCATGGAGTTTCTGGAAAACTATAGCGAAGGCGAAATCGGCTGCATGGTGCTGGACATCCGCATGCCGCAGATTACCGGCCTGGCCCTGCAGGAAAAACTGGTGGAACGCGGCATCACCATTCCCATCGTATTCATTACCGGCCATGGCGACATCGAACAGTGCCGCCGCGCCTTCCAGTCCGGTGCCATCGATTTCCTGACCAAGCCCATCGACCAGAACCGCCTGATCGACAGCCTGCGCAAGGGCATTCGTATGAGCATTCACCAGCAGCAGCAGGAAGAAGAAACCCAGGAAGTCATGCAATTGCTGGACCGCATCAGCGGCCGCGAGCGCGAGGTACTGGAACTGGTAGCCGACGGCATGTCCAGCAAGGAAATCGCCCGCCAGCTCGACCTGTCGCCGCGCACCATCGAGGTACACCGCGCCAATCTGTTCAGCAAGCTGGGGGTAGATTCGCTGGCCGACCTGATCCGCTTCTACCTCAAGGCGCTCGAAGCCACCGGCAAAAAACGCAGCGACGAGTCTTTTTTGAACGAAACGACCGCAAGGCAGTAGAATCGCCCACATGGAACGACTGTTCAAACATGTCTGCCTGGTGGCACGACATAGCAAACCTCAAGTGGTGGAGTCGCTGCGCACGCTGGCCGACCACCTGGCCGCAGCCGGCATCACCGTGTTCGTCGACAAGGAAAGCGCCACGCCAGCCGAAGCGGGCCCGCACCTGCTGATCGAACGCAGCGACATGGGCAAGCTGGCCGATCTGGTCATCGTACTGGGTGGCGATGGCACCATGCTGTCCATCGCCCGCGTGCTGGCCCCCTACCGCGTACCGCTGGTAGGCATCAACCAGGGCCGGCTGGGCTTCATGACCGACATCCCGCGTCATGAAATGCTGGAAGCCATCGATGCCATCCTTGCCGGCAACTTCATCCCGGAAAACCGCATCCTGCTGCAGGCCTCGCTCATCCGTGAAGATGCCGAAGTGGCCAATGCCCTGGCTTTCAACGACATCGTGTTCAGTCGTGGCGCCGTGGGCTCAATGATCGAATTCGAAGTCTTCATCGACAACCAGTTCGTCTACAGCCAGCGCTCGGACGGGCTTATTGTCGCCACGCCCACCGGCTCCACCGCCTATTCACTGGCTGCCGGCGGCCCCATCCTGCACCCCACGCTGCAGGCCATTGCCCTGGTGCCGATCTGCCCGCAATCGCTGAACAACCGCCCCATCGCCGTCAACGACTCCTGCGAAGTGGAATTCATGCTGACCCGCGGACTGGATGCGCGCGTTCACTTCGATGGCCAGTCGCATTGCGATCTGATGGAAATGGACCGCGTGCTGATCCGCCGCTACCGCAACCCGCTGCGCATCCTGCATCCGGTGGGTTACAACTACTACGACATGCTGCGCCACAAGCTTCACTGGGGCGAGCGACTGCTCTGACACGCACACACCATGCTGCTATCCCTACTGGTCAAAGATTTCGTCATCGTTGACAGCATCGCGCTGGACTTTGCCCCCGGCTTCACCGTACTCACCGGCGAAACCGGTGCCGGCAAGTCCATCCTGCTGGATGCCCTCGGCCTCTTGCTGGGCGACCGCGCCGAAGGCTCGCTGGTGCGCGAAGGTGCCGAAAAGGCAGAAATCAGTGCTGAATTCGACAGCCGGCAACGGCCGGAGATCAAGGCCTGGCTGCAAGAAAACGCCCTGTCCGGCGACGACGACATCGTGCTCATCCGCCGCGTGCTGGACAAATCCGGCCGCTCGCGCAGCTTTATCAACGGCCAGCCGGCGACACTCTCCCAGCTCAAGCAGCTGGGAGAGTTTCTGGTCGACATCCACGGCCAGCATGCGCACCAGTCGCTGGTGAAGAGCGAGGCCCAGCGCGAACTGCTGGACGCCTATGCCGGCAGCACCTCGCTGGCCCGCGAAGTCCACCACGCCTGGCAGGAATGGCAAGCCGCCCGCAAGGCACGCAGCGATGCCGACAAGCTGTCACGCGAATCCGAAGTGGAACGCGAACGGCTCAACTGGCAGATCAACGAACTGACCGAGCTTGGCCTGCAACAGGACGAATGGGCCAGCCTCAACCAGAGCCACTCGCGCCTGGCCAATGCCGCCGAGCTGGTGCAAAGCGCCCAGTACGCCGTCGATACCCTGTCCGAGATGGAGGGCAACTGCCTGTCCGTGCTCACCCAGGTACAGACCCGCCTGAGCAAACTGGCCAACCTCGACCCGCGCCTGGCCGACACCCTGTCGCTGCTGGATTCGGTCGATGCCGAACTGCGCGAAGTGGTCTACAGCCTGCGCGATTACGCCAGCGACATCGACGAAGACCCGGGCCAGCTGCAACAAGTGGAAAGCCGCATCGACAGCCTGATGAGCATGGCACGCAAATACCGCGTGCAGCCGCAGGAACTGCCACTCAAGCTGGAAGACTGGCAAACCCAGCTGGCCGCACTGGAAGCCTCCACAGACAGCGAAGCCCTGGCACTGGCCGAAACCGCCAGCCTGTCCCGCTACCGCACCCTGGCCGAAGCCCTGTCCGGCAAACGCCGCCAGGCCGCCAGTGAACTGTCCGCCCGCATCGGCAAGGAAATGCAGCAGCTGGCCATGAGCAGCGCCCGCTTTGCCATCGAACTGGCTGCCCTGGCCGAACCCGGCGCGCATGGACTGGAATCCATCGAATACCTGGTGGCCGCCAATGCTGGCACCAGCCTGCGCCCCTTGGCCAAGGTCGCCTCCGGTGGTGAACTGTCACGCATCAGCCTGGCCATGCAAGTCGTCATCAGCCAGGTGGCCAGCGTGCCAACGCTGATTTTCGACGAAGTGGACGTCGGCATTGGCGGACGCGTGGCAGAAGTGATCGGCCACATGCTCAAGCAGCTGGGCCAGCGCTATCAGGTGCTATGCATCACCCACCTGCCCCAGGTAGCCTCCTGCGGCGAGCAGCACTGGCAAGTCAGCAAGCGCGAAGATAAAAAACGCGTGGTCAGCCGCATCACCCCGCTGGAGCACGAACAACGCGTACTGGAAATCGCCCGCATGCTGGGCGGGGCCGAACTCACCCAAACCACCCGCCAGCACGCCGCAGAAATGCTGGAAATGAACCGCGCAACCCCCTAGCCAAACTGGCTGACTACGGTTATGATTGCGTCCTCTTTGCCAACGGCACCAACCGCCGATGACATGGACACTGCGGAGGTTTGGGTGAGTGGTTTAAACCAGCAGTCTTGAAAACTGCCGACGGGAAACCGTCCGTGGGTTCGAATCCCACAGCCTCCGCCATTTATGTGCCTAGCGACACCCAGCATTGCCTACAAAACCCCGATAGAACATAGCTTCTACGGGGTTTTTTGTTATCTGTTGCCAACAGTAGGCAACTCTTCAGCCTGCAGCTGATTTATGCAACTCTCCAAAAAAAATTAAAGTTAATGCAATAATCTACTGAACGAATTGTTAAAAGGCTTTGCAATGAATCTATCACCGGCAGAAAAAGACAACACCAAGCAAGACCGCAAGAGTATCGCCTTGCCAACCGATCTTCTGCAAAGTCCTTCCAGGACAATAACTGGCCAAGCAAACCTTAAATTCCTCCGGATGATTCACATTCTCATCGGAGTTATCACCCTTGCATTGGGATTAGCACTCCTGGCAATACCTTTCCTTAAAGAAAATAACAACTATATTGCTGTTTTTTTCATTAGCATCTCAACTTCAACCCTATGCATCGTCTCCTCCATTGCAATCCTCAGGCAGGCCCGCACCCTGCCACATCACGAAATGTGGCTCAATAATTCACACTTTGTATTCAAAACACCACTTTCCCTCATACTGGAACCAGGCCGCAAAGAAAGAGAAATACGCTGGGCAGATGTAATAAAAGCCCCAAAGGGGCTTTATGATGTGTATCTAGAATTTTCAACAAGCAAGTCCATCGTATATGACCTGGTGTTTTGGCACCAAAATTCAGACACCCCTGAAGAAGTACGAGCTCCGCTGCGCAGATTTTCAAAAAGAACCTTCACAAACGGCTACGACCTGAAACGTAGTCTTTTATTGAAACTTGCCAGCCTCAATCCCGACTTTCGTTTTGATCCTGCAGTATTTGTTGAGGCTGGCATAGATCCTGAAACCTGGGCCGAAATGCGCAAGCCATTGCTGATGAAACGCGCCATGCTATTTCCTTCAGCTCTTATCTTTATGATAACTGGACTTGACTATCCGTTTTGGCAGAAAACCCTGCTTTTTATTTTCACCGCTATTATCTATGCGACCATTTTCATGTTAATTTGGGCCAAGACATTTCCCCAGTTCTATCGAACGATCTACTTCCACCTGGAGAGCCCCGCCCCGCAGGAATGATCACCATGCATTTCAGGAAGCGCTGCTCTGACTCAAGCACCCTTGAGCCCACCCCTGGCATCGGTTGATCGCAGCCGCCACGCAGACCGCCCGGAGCCACTTACCTGGCGGTTTACCATTGCAGACACAAAACTGTCCCAGCCCTGCCCATCCGACCCGGCATCACCGGACACCCGGCGTCTTCCCAAAAATTTCTGCACCTTGCTTGCTTCACTTGCAGCACCCTCAGCGGGTGAATGAACGGATGCGCGATTGCGCGGATACCCGCGCAAAACCGCCGTTTAGCACATATAAATAATGCTAAAGACATTTACCATGCAGAGGAGTCCCCTATATGCCCGGCTTACCAAGCACATTGGCACTCAGTCTGCTGCTCATGCCATGCATTGCCCTGGCCACAGAACCCAGTAGAACTATCATTCTGGAATGCGACTACCTCCCCAGCATCTGCAACCAGGCAGATGAGCCCAGCCCCGGCCTGATGATAGAGATTGGCAGCGAGGCCATACGCCGGGCAGGCTACATGCCACAAACCAAGATTCGTCCGTGGAACCGCGCCATGCGCGAAGTCATCGACAACAATAACGCCATCATCATCTACTTTGCCCGCACCCCAGAACGAGAACCGCTGTTTCACTGGATCTCGGTCATCAACAGTACCGATTTCAGGCTCTTTACCAGAGATGGCGCCACACCCTACAACACACTGCAGCAAGCTACTGCAGCAGGACTCATCGGCGTGCGCACCGGCTCCAGCGTTCTCAGTTGGCTAGCCCAACAAGGCGTCAGCAAACAGCAGATCGAACAAAGCCAACTAACGGAAATGGCAAAAATGCTCAAAGCAGGCCGTATCGGCAGCTTTCTGGGGGCATCTACCACGTTCAAACCAACTTACCAGCAACAAGTCGGCACCATGCCGGTAGAAGGCAATGTGCTATATAGCAGCGAAAACTGGATCGCATCCGGCCCTCGCTTTCCACCTGAAACAGCCGCAAAAATCGCCACCGCCATCAGCCGGATGAAAGAAGATGGCTTTATCGAACAACTCACCCGCAAGTATGGCAAGTAGATAGCCAAACCATGCAGCAACGCCAAGCGTTACCGCTGTTGCCACCAAAGAATCAAGTCAGCCACTGCCACGCCGATTCACCGGATACCCCGCACTACATACATCAATAGCTGCAGCACCTGCCAAACAGGTCAGAAAGACGAAAACACAGGCTCCCAGCCATGTGTATTTGGTTTTGCAGGGCATACTTTTGAAAAAACGATACTGAAAGCTGCCAGCCATTCCGCAGGACTACACTACGCCAAGTTCCAGCCGCCTGTATCACCATGAAGTTGCGCCGCAACAATCTGAATAATCGTCAGCCCGGCAAGACCCACCCGCCTCGCCTGCACGCCATATCCCTTTCCCTTGGCATCAGCACAGACCATAGAATTTCAGCACTAACACAAGGGGATATTTATGCGATTAGGCATATTGGTAGTGCTAGCGCTTGGGCTGGCCGGCTGCAGTGGTAAAGAGTCAACGGCGTCATCGACGCCGCCTGCCAGCACAGCCCCAGCCAATAACACAGCACACGAGCAATCGGACAATCAAACCTCCACGCCAGAGCAATCGAATCATCAAGCCGCAGCAGCGGAGCCGGTGCAAGTCCCGGTTCATCACTATGTGATTGAGGAAAATGGCGAGTACGGCTACGAATCTGGAGTCAGTGAGAACGAACGGAAGAACGGGCAGGTTGCGGCAGGAGTCTCGATGGTCAGATACCGTGGTGTCATCAAGGGCTATCACACCCTGACCACCACCAAGAACCGCATCACTACAACATTGCGCTGCAAAGATCCCTGCGATTTTGCCAAAGTCAGCAATTCGGCCGGCAACATTACTTCAGACCCGGAAACGATGCGCCTGGCTGAGGGCTCGATTGGCTGGGCAATGGCACAAGATGCCATGAATGGCCAACTCCAGGTCTACCGCAAACAGTAATGCCACAGGATACCTGCCTGACCGCGGGTATCCTGCATCCTGATTGACTAGCCCCACCCCATCACACCGCCAGCGGCTCCAGTTTGCGCAGACGCAGCGCGATCAGCAGCAGCATCACCAGCCCCAGCGCGATCATTGCCGCCACGCCGTTCCATTTGCCCATGCCCCACAGCAGGCCGGAGAAAGAGCCCACCACACTGGAACCCAGATAATAGGCAGTAAGGTAAAAAGCAGAAGCCAGCGCCTTGCCACGTTGCGCACGGCGGCCTATCCAGCTGCTGGCGACGGAATGACCACCGAAAAAACCAAAGGTAAACAGCGCAATACCGGGCACCATCAGCCACAGCGAATCCGCCAGTGTGCAGACCAGCCCGGCGGCCATCAGCAGCACCATCAACCACAGCATGTTGCGGCGGCCAAAGCGGTCGGCCATGCGCCCCACCCAGGCCGAGGCCCAGATGCCCACCATGTATAGCGAGAACACAAAGCCCAGCACGCTATGGCTGAGATTGAAGGGCGCGGCCAGCAGGCGAAAGCCCAGATAGTTGTACAGGCTGACAAAGCAGCCCATGAACAGAAAGGCCGACAAGAACAGCCAGGGCAGGCCGCCATCGGCAAAATGGCTGGTCACATCACGGCGCAGCTCGGCCAGATTCAGTGGCACCGGCTTGAAGTGGCGCGAATCCGGCAGGCTGCGCCAGAATTCGATGGCACCGGCCACGCCCAGCACCCCCAGCGCCAGCACGGCAGCGCGCCAGCCAAAGTGGTCGGCAATCACCGCCGCCAGAAAGCGCCCGCTCATGCCACCCAGCGCATTGCCGGCGATGTACAGGCCGATGGAGTGGCCCAGCGACAGTGGCTCGACCTCTTCACTCAGATAGGCCATGGCCACGGCTGGCAAGCCAGCCAGCACCACACCGAAAATGGCACGCAGATAGAGAAACTGCTGAAAACTGGGGGCAAAGGCCGCCAGCAGCATCAGCAGCGCTGCCAGGCTCAGCGCAATATTCATGACCGGCTTGCGCCCCACCTTGTCGGCCAGAAAGCTGGCCGGAATCAGCGCCAGCGCCAGGCCGGTGGTGGGCACCGACAGCACGCTACTGGCCGCCGCCGGCGACAGGGCAAAGTCGTGGGCAAACATCGGCATCAGCGGCTGCATGCTGTACAGCATGGAAAAAGTGCAAAAGCCACCCACAAACATGGCACGCGCCGTGGCGCGAAATGCAGTGGAACCGGCATGCAGACGGGAGGCGGCGGAAATGGTGTTCTCCTGGGTGGCCGCGGCAGCTGAATTCAGCGTAGCAGCACAGGAGGCAGAATCGGAAGGCATGATGAAACCGCTAGCAGTGATACAGGTTTTGAGCTTAGCCCTTGACTAAACCTCAGTCCAATATATCTTTATTCAATAATCAATACTTTTAAAGTATCAATATGGAACTGCGCCACCTGCGTTATTTCGTCACTGTCGCCGAAGAACTGCACTTCACCCGTGCCGCCGAACGCCTGCACATGGCCCAACCGCCGCTATCCCAGCAGATACAGGCGCTGGAGGCCGAACTGGGCACGCCGCTGTTTCTGCGGCAAAACCGCAAGGTGGAGCTGACAGCAGCCGGCAAGCAGTTTCTGCTGCGTGCGCGGCGCATTCTGGCCGATACCGAGGACGCCGCTGAACAGGCCCGACGTGCCGCACGTGGGGAAATCGGCGAGCTGCGCATTGGCTTTACCTCCTCATTGCCGCTTACCCCCATTCTGCCGGCAGCGCTGCATGCTTATCGCCAGCATTTCCCGGCCGTGCGGCTGACACTGCGCGAAATGTTCACCACCGACCAGTTCGCGGCACTGCAACAACAGGAAATCGATGTCGGCTTTGTCCGCTTCAACGGGCTGTCACCGGCGGACAAGATATTGGTACAGGAGCTACGGCGCGACCCGCTGCTGGTGGTGATCAACAGCCAGCATCCGCTTGCCGGCGAGGCCAGCCTGTCGCTGGGACAATTGCGCGATCAGGGCATGATCAGCTATCCGCGCAGCGCCGGCACCGGGCTGCACAGCGTGATCCGCCAGCTGTGTGAAGCCTGTGGCTTTGAGCCGCGCATCACCCAGGAAGCCGGCGAAGCCACCACCCAGGTGGGGCTGGTGGCCGCCGGGCTGGGCATTGCCATCCTGCCCTCACCGCTGGAGTGCGTGCAGCTGCCGGGGGTGCGCTATATCCCGCTGACCGACAACGGTGCCTACCTGGCCATGGGCATTGCCACGCGCGAGGGTGACGGCTCGCCACTGGTGGCCGGATTTATTGCCCACTTGTGGGATGAAATCCCTGCCAGCTAGGCTCAGACTGGCGGGTTGTTGCGTTTTGTCTATCCAAAATTGGCAAAAATCACCGATTTTTCATGGTGACAACCCGGATTTCTCGCGGACACCGGCCCATCCCTCATTTGCAGGATAGTCAGCAGTGAATTACTGCATGACACTGGCTCCACAATAAAAGGACAGACGACAGGCCACGTAGCCGTCGCACGCCATACAGAGGAGAACAATCATGCAGCAGCCATCAGACCGGCAGCCGGATCTGGCCGTGTTCAGCGCCATCTTGCTGGAAATCTATCGCCTGGCCCGCGAGGAGTCACTGGAGCGCTTTCATCACACCGTGCTGGAGTGTCTGCGCCCGCAACTGGCCTACGACAAGGCCTGGTGGGGCCGCGCCGCCCAGGCGGCGGATGGCCCGCACGAGCACAGTTCTTTTCTGTTCGGCCTGCCAGATCACTACATTGACGACTGGAAATCCATCCGCCAGCACGATGTCACCGTGGCACGGGTGCATGCCCACCCCGGCCAGGCCGTGGTGGTGGACATGCAGGCTGCCGATGCACCACCGCAGCTGCAATGGCTGGGCCAGCGCCATGACATCGGCGAACTGCTGTGCGTGATCCACATCGACCCGGTCACCCAGTTGAGCGACCATCTGGCACTGTACCGCCGCCCCGGCGCACCACGCTTCAATGCCGCCGACTGCCTGTTGCTGTCCTGCCTGATGCCGCACCTGGCCTCCACCGTGGCCATCAACCAGATCCGCACCCTGCAAGCCCTGCGCGAAACCCTCAGCGGCCCACGGCTGGCCATGGCGGTGTGTGACCAGCACGGCACCCTGCACTGCGCCGAACCCGGCTTTGTCGACCTGCTGCTCACCGAATGGCCACAGTGGACCGGCCCCGCCCTGCCCGCCGGCCTGTCGCCACAAGGGCATGATGGTGCCCGGCTCAATATCGAGGCGCGCCGCATCAGCGACCTCTACCTGCTGACCGCGCGCTACCGCTGCGCCATGGAGCAGCTTTCCAGCCGCGAAACCGATGTCGCCCGCCTGTTTGGCGAAGGGCTCACCTACAAGGACATCGCACGCAAGCTGGGCCTGTCGCCGCATACCGTGCGCCACCATATCCGCGCCATCTACGCCAAGCTGGGCATCAACGGCAAGGCCGGCATCGCCCATCTCTTGCACCAGCAAGCGCCATTCGGCTGATCACTCCAGCCTGCTGATTCCACCGCCACGTCGCTGAAGCTACCGAAGCTGCCATGGTCCGCCATGGCCGGCAGGGATAGCTGCGTCTGCGTGTTGTTCGCCCCACCCACCCCAAGGAGCATGCCATGACCCCGTTTCGCCCTGTTCTGACCGCCCTGGCGGCCAGCCTGCTGCTCGCCAGCCTGCCCAGCCAAGCCGCCGACACCAATGCCCGTGACTTTTTCAGTGCACCGGTCGGCACCTCGCTGAGCGTGCTCTACCTGCCCGTCACCTGGGCCGACAGCTTTCACTCTGCCAGCGGCAACGACGACCATGCCCGGCTGAATGTGGAAGCCCTGGCCTGGCGCCAGCTGTGGTTTTCCGACATCTGCGGCACCCTGTGCACGCCACAGTTCATCATCCCCGCCGCCCAGATCAAGGCCACCCTGCCCGGCAGCCAGACCAGCCAGCGCGACAGTGGCATTGGCGACCCGCAAGTGGGCGGCACGCTGTTCTTCATCAATCAGCCAGACAAGCGCGAGTACAGCGGCCTGCTGACCCTGATCACCCTGCCGGTGGGCAGCTACGATGCCCAGCACCCGGACGTTTCAGCAGGGGCACACCGCTGGGGTGCCACCTTTCTCTACAACTACACCCGTGGCGTGGGCAAGAACTGGGTGCTGGAAGCCTCGCTGGAAGCCCAGCTGTATGGCAACAACGACAACTATGTCGGCAGCAGCCTGAAACAGCAGCCGCTGTACCGCTTGCAGGCTTTTGCCTCCTACGACTTCACGCCGGACACTTATGGCGCGCTACGGCTGTACCACACCCGTGGCGGCGCCTTGCGCCTGAACGGACAGGACCTGCCCGACACCCGGCAAAACAGCACCCAGCTGGGTGTGGAGCTGGGCCACTGGGTTGGCAAGCAAGACCAGTTGATGCTGATGCTGGCGCGCAACGTCCACACCAGCAACAGTTTTGACAGCAGCCAGGCCATGCTGCGTCTGGTACATGTTTTCTGAGCCGATTGCCAACAAGAAAATCCGCCCGACGGATCACCCACTACAGAGGAAACACCATGAACACGCTCTCACATGCCAAGCCTGTCGAGGCCCCACACAATGAGCGCTCGGCCATGGCCGCCATTGTCGGTTTCGCCGCCATCGTCCCCGCCGTGCTGATGATGGCCCCTGCGGTGGCCAGCCAGCTGGCGAGCCAGCTGCAACTGGGGCCAATCGATATCGGCAACCTGTTCTCCGCCGAACTGGGTGCCATGAGCCTGGCCACCTTGCCGGCATTTTTCTGGCTGCCTCGCGTCAACTGGCGCAGTGCCGCCTGGCTGGCAGTGGCGGTATTCATCGCCGCCAACTTGCTATCCGCCACCACCGTCAGCTATCCGCTGCTGCTTGGCCTGCGCTTTGTCAGTGCGCTGGCTGGCGGTTCGCTGATGATTCTGTGTCTGTCCGCCGCCGCCACCATGCGCAACCCAGACCGTGTCTATGGCCTGTGGGTGATGGGCCAACTGGCACTGGGGGCGGCCGGGCTGGTCGTCATGCCCGCGCTGTTCGCTCACTTCGGTATTGCCGCCTGCTATGTCGGCCTGGCCTTGCTGATGGCGCTGTGTACGCCGCTGGTGCGCTGCTTTCCCACAGCTCAGCAGGCGCAGACACAACAGGCCGCGCAATCTGCCACAGGCCGCCGCCGGGGCCACGCTGTACTGGGCATCCTCGCCACGCTGGCGTTTTACATCAGCCTGAGCGGGGTATGGACCTTCATCGGCCAGATCGCTCAGCAGGCCAGCATCGATCCACAGCAAAGCGGCAATATCTTCGCCATCGCCACCCTGCTGGGCGTGGCCGGTGCCGGCAGCGCCTCGCTGATCGGCCGCCGCCTGCCGCGTGCCCAGCTGCTGCTGGCCGGCTTTGGCATGATGATGGCGGCCATGCTGCTGTTGCTGAACGCCCCGGCCCTGGCGCGCTTTGCCACCGCCGCACTGCTGTTCAAGTTCAGCTGGACCTTCATCCTGCCCTTCATCCTGGCCACGCTGGCCGACATCGATCACAGCGGCAAGCTGATGAATGCCACCAATCTGGTCATCGGTGGCGGCCTGGCCATCGGCCCGGCGCTGGCTGGTCAGCTGATCGCCGCCAATCACGGCAGCCTGCATGTGCTGTTGCTGCTGGCCACTCTGGTGGCCGCCATCTCGCTGGCCTTGCTGCTGTCGCTGCAACAGCGCCGCACCACCCCTGCCCACGTCTGAACACAAGGAGAAGCCATGACTTCCCGTACCGCCTTTTATTTTGATGAACTCTGCATGTGGCACAGTGCCGGCATGCATGCACTGACGCTGCCGGTGGGGGGCTGGGTGCAACCCCCGGCCGCCGGCGGCCATGCCGAATCGCCGGAAACCAAGCGCCGGCTGAAAAACCTGCTGGATGTGGCCGGTATCAGCCGCCAGCTGCTGCAATGTTCCGCCGAACCGGCCAGCCGCGACGACCTGCTGCGGGTACATGGCGCGGCCTATCTGGATCACTTCAAGCTGGTCAGTGACGCCGGAGGCGGCGAACTCGGCCCGCAAGCCCCCATCGGCCCCGGCAGCTACGACATCGCCTGCCGCTCGGCCGGCCTGGCCATTGCTGCGGTCGATGCGGTATGGCGCGGCGAGGTGGCCAACGCCTATGTCATGACACGACCACCGGGACACCACTGCCTGCCGGACGCCGCCATGGGCTTTTGTTTCCTGTCCAATATCGCCGTCGCCATCGAAGCGGCCAAGGCGCGCTATGGCATTGAACGGGTGGCGGTGCTGGACTGGGACGTGCACCACGGCAACGGTACCCAGGCCATCTACTACCAGCGCCCAGACGTACTGACTCTGTCCATCCATCAGGATGGCTGTTTTCCACCTGGCTACAACGGCAGCGAAGATCGGGGCGCAGGAGCCGGACTGGGGGCCAATATCAATATCCCGCTACTGCCCGGCAGCGGCCATGACGCCTATCTGTACGCCATGCAGCGCGTGGTACTGCCGGCGCTGACGCGCTACCAGCCGCAACTGATCATCGTCGCCTGCGGCTATGACGCCAATGCGGTAGACCCGCTGGCGCGCATGCAGGCTCACAGCGACACCTTCCGCGAGATGACCACCCTGCTGCGCGCCTTCGCCGAGCAGCACTGCGACGGCAAGCTGGTACTGGCGCATGAAGGCGGCTACTCCGAAGCGTATGTGCCGTTCTGCGGCCTGGCCACCATCGAGGCGCTGTCCGGCCTGCGCAGCGAAGTGGTCGACCCGCTGCTGGACTTCATCAGCCTGCAACAGCCCTGCGCAGCCATGCTGCAATTGCAGCGCCAGTTGCTGGATGACATGGCACTGCTGCATGAGCTGTAAACCCTGACACCGCAGCTGCCGCGTCACTGGCTGACACGAACAAGGCCCGCCAATGGCGGGCCTTGTTGCATGAGCGGCGCAGTGCCGGAAAGTAAGTAGCGTTTAGAGCCTGTTCACGATCTAGTGAACGAAGGGTCAGACAAGGCGAAAGGGCGTGAGAAAGCGCAATGGACATGAGGTCCATGAGCATTTTGAACGACCTTTCAACGCAGAATCACCCGAGTATCGCAGATCGTGAGCAGGTTCTTACTGCAGCTGTTCAGCCGGCTGCGGCATGCCGCTGCCCTGCTCCGGCGCGGCATCCGGCTGATTGCCCTGCGCTGCCGAAGCCTGCGGCTGTTCTGACTGTGTCTGCGGCGCGGGCGTGGCGGCAAAGACCAGATTGATCAAACCCAGGCTGGCCGGGGGCAGGGAGAGCATGGCAACAACAAGCAATTTCTTTTGCATCAGCTTCTTTCAATATGGTTGGAAGACAAGCCTGCTGTCGCAAACACCATGCCAGCTGCACATTACCCTTACAAAACAACAGTTTGTCAGCATACATAACAGGCAAAGCCATGCCCTTTGTCGGCAATGGGCGACAAGAATTGCAGCCATCAGCACAAGCCATTGAAATGGCAGCACTATTTCCGTCGTCAATTGGCGACACGCTTCTTTTCTGCCATTCAAACCATTGATTTTAAATTGATTTAATAGCGCAACCCGCATGAAAAAACCCGCCGTAGCGGGTTGGAATACTGAACAAACTTCTTGTCACGCCGGCTTGTTGCCCAGCTTGAGTTTGCCAGCCAGCCAGGTGTGGTCATAGCTGACGATTTCAAACGGATTACCGAAGGGATCGACAAAGCTGATGGAACAGAAAAACTGGTGATCCACCACCGAATCGCGCGCCACGGTCTGGCCGGCACGGTCGCTGACGCGCTCGCCTGCCAGCTGATCAATCCATTCCAGAAAATCCTGGCCATTGACCAGAAAGGCCACCGAGCCGGGTTCACATACCGGCTTGTCTTCCTGCGAAATGGCCAGTCGCACCGAGCCATTGCTGTTCATCAGCATCACGACGCCATGCGGCCCGCTCTGCATGTGCTTGTAGCGGGTGTCGGGTGCCAGGTTCAATACGCGCTGGTACCAGTTCTGCGCCTTTGCCAGATCAGTGACACGGACATGGATATGGTCAATCTTGCCAAGCGATAGCATTGCATCCTCATCGGGTGTGGGTAACACGGCCACCATGTGGCGCGTGCTCATTCTACGGTGTTTGCCGCAGCCGGCAACAATGCTGCGGCTTGCCTCTGGCTGCGGAGTATCACTGCGCTGTGTTAATTGCGCGGTGTCAGCAGCGGCTTGAGATAGCGACCGGTATGGCTGGCCGGGTTGTCCGCCACCTGCTCCGGCGTACCGGTGGCAATGATCTGGCCACCACCGGCGCCACCTTCCGGGCCCAGGTCGATCAGCCAGTCGGCGGTCTTGATCACGTCCAGATTGTGCTCGATCACCACCACGGTATTGCCGTTTTCGCGCAGGCGGTGCAGCACCTGCAGCAAGAGGTCGATATCGTGGAAATGCAGGCCGGTAGTCGGCTCATCCAGAATATACAAAGTGCGGCCGGTGTCACGCTTGGACAGTTCCAGCCCCAGCTTGACCCGTTGCGCCTCGCCGCCAGACAGCGTGGTGGCACTCTGCCCCAGCCGGATATAACCCAGGCCCACGTCCATCAGCGTCTTCAGCTTGCGGGCCACCGCCGGCACCACGCTGAAAAATTCCAGCGCTTGCTCCACCGTCATGTCCAGCACTTCGTAGACATTCTTGCCCTTGTACTGCACTTCCAGCGTTTCGCGGTTGTAGCGCTTGCCGTGACACACATCGCAAGGCACGTAGATATCCGGCAGGAAATGCATTTCCACCTTGATCACGCCATCGCCCTGGCAGGCCTCGCAGCGGCCGCCCTTGACGTTGAAGCTGAAACGGCCCGGGCCATAGCCACGCTCGCGCGACAGCGGCACCCCGGCAAACAGTTCACGGATCGGCGTGAACAAGCCGGTATAAGTAGCCGGATTGGAACGCGGCGTGCGGCCGATGGGGCTCTGGTCGACATTGATCACTTTGTCGAGCAGGCCCAGGCCTTCGATATGCTCGTAGTGCGCCGGCTCTTCGCTGGCACCGTTCAGATCGCGGGCGGCAATCTTGTACAGGGTGTCGTTGATCAGCGTGGACTTACCCGAACCGGATACCCCGGTAATACACACCAGCATGCCCAGCGGCAATTCCAGGCTGACGTTTTTCAGGTTATTGCCGCTGGCCCCTTCCAGTTTCAGCACCCGTTCCGGGTTGACGGCACGGCGTTCGCCCGGCCAGTTGATACGGCGGCGGCCTGACAGGAAGGCACCAGTCACCGAGTGTTCACTGGCTTCGACATCCGCCGGCGTACCCGCCACCAGTACCTCGCCACCGTGTTCGCCGGCACCCGGCCCCATGTCCACCAGATAGTCGGCGGCGCGGATGGCGTCTTCGTCGTGTTCCACCACGATGACGCTGTTGCCGATATCGCGCAGGCGCATCAGCGTGGCCAGCAGGCGGTCGTTATCGCGCTGGTGCAGACCGATGGACGGCTCATCCAGCACATACATCACCCCGGTCAGGCCGGAGCCGATCTGGCTGGCTAGCCGGATACGCTGCGCCTCGCCACCGGACAGGGTATCGGCCGAACGTGACAGGTTGAGGTAATCCAGGCCCACATTATTGAGGAAGGACACCCGCTCGCTGATTTCCTTGACGATTTTTTCCGCCACCGCATGCTTGTGGCCGCTGATATTCAGCTGGGAGAAGAAAGCAGCCGCTTCCTTCAGTGGTAGCTGGTTCAGTTCGTGCAGGGTGCGGCCGCCGATGAATACGTGACGGGCTTCCAGGCGCAGCCGTGAACCCTGGCAGTGCGGGCAGGGCTGGTTGTTCTGGTATTTGGCCAGCTCCTCGCGCACCGCGCTGGAGTCGGTTTCGCGGTAGCGCCGCTCCAGATTGGGAATGATTCCTTCGAAGGGATGGGCACGGGTAAAGCGCGTGCCCTTCTCCGACATATAGACAAACTCGATGCTGTCGCGCCCCGAACCATGCAATACCACGTGCCGCACGTTTTCCGGCAGATCTTCGAAGGCCAGTTCGGTAGGCGAGAAACCATAATGCTCGCCCAGCGCCAGCAGCATCTGGAAGTAAAACTGGTTGCGCTTGTCCCAACCCTTGATGGCACCGGCGGCCAATGTCAGCTCCGGGTGGGCCACCACGCGGCGGGGGTCGAAAAAGGTGATTTCGCCCAGGCCGTCACACTTGGGGCAGGCCCCCATCGGGTTATTGAAGGAGAACAGCCGTGGTTCCAGTTCCGGCAGGCTGTAGCTGCATACCGGGCAGGCGAATTTGGCGGAGAACCAGTGTTCCTTGGCGCTATCCATTTCCACGGCGATGGCGCGGCCTTCGGCATGGCGCAAGGCCGTTTCGAAGCTTTCCGCCAGCCGCTGCTTCATGTCTTCGCGTACCTTGAGGCGGTCGATCACCACCTCGATGGTGTGCTTCTTGTTCTTGTCCAGCTTGGGCAGGCTGTCGATTTCATATACCTCGCCGTCCACCCGTACCCGGATGAAACCCTGGGCACGCAGATCATCGAACAGGTCGAGATTCTCGCCCTTGCGGCCGACAATGACCGGGGCCAGGATCATCACCCTGGTTTCCTCCGGCAGCGCCAGCACGTGGTCCACCATCTGGCTGACGGTTTGCGAGGACAGCGGCACGCCATGTTCCGGGCAGTGCGGCTCGCCCACCCGGGCATACAGCAGGCGCAGGTAATCGTGGATTTCCGTGACCGTACCCACGGTGGAGCGCGGGTTGTGGCTGGTGGCCTTCTGTTCGATGGAAATGGCCGGCGACAGCCCTTCGATCAGATCGACATCAGGCTTTTCCATCAACTGCAGAAACTGGCGGGCGTAGGCGGACAAGCTCTCCACATAGCGGCGCTGCCCTTCCGCATACAGGGTGTCAAAGGCGAGCGAAGACTTGCCGGAGCCGGACAAGCCGGTGATGACGATCAGCTGGTTGCGCGGCAGATCCAGGTTGACGTTTTTCAGATTGTGCGTCCGAGCGCCACGAATGCGGATGGTGTCCATGTGAGAGAGCGTTACTCAGTCGGTCGGGGAACCTGATAATATACCCGACTTAGCGACTGCCGCTCCATCTAAGTATGCGCTGCAGCAAAAAACCGGCCCTGCCGGAAGCCGGTGCGGCGGTAAACCGCCAGCCATGGGCAGCGTTAAAAGCCTTACTCCTGAATCGATAACGACAACACACATGAATTCGCTTGAATTGCGCGCCAGCCTAGGGCTGGCCGGTATTTACGCCCTGCGCATGCTGGGCATGTTCCTGATCCTGCCGGTATTTGCCATTTATGCGCAGACCCTGCACGGAGCCGACAATCACGCACTGATCGGCCTGGCACTAGGCAGCTACGGCCTCACCCAGGCCCTGCTGCAATTGCCGCTGGGCATGCTGTCCGACCGCATTGGTCGCAAAAAGGTGATTTACGGCGGGCTGGTGCTGTTTGCCATCGGCAGCTTTGTGGCTGCCGGCGCACACGATATCGTCACCCTCACCATCGGCCGCGTCATTCAGGGTTCCGGTGCCATCTCCGCCGCCATTACCGCCCTGCTGGCCGACCTCACCCGCGAAGAAAACCGCACCCGCGCCATGGCCATGATAGGCATGAGCATCGGCACCACCTTTGCCGTCAGCCTGGTTGCCGGCCCGCTGCTGGCGCAGTACATCGGTGTCAACGGCATCTTCGCTCTCACCGGCATTCTGTCGCTGGCCGCGCTGGTGGGCGTATGGCTGATCATTCCCGACCCGGCCATTTCGCGCTTCCACTCCGACACCGAAGCCAATACCAAGCGGCTGCCGGCTGTGCTGAAGAACCCGCAGCTGCTGCGCCTCAATTACGGCATATTCGCCCTGCATGCGGCGCAGATGGCCATGTTCGTCACCATCCCCTTCGCCCTGATCAAGACCGCAGGCCTCGACAAGGCCCACCACTGGGAGGTCTACCTGCCAGTCACCGTCATCGGCTTTCTGCTGATGGTGCCGGCCATTATCTACGGCGAGAAAAAGTCCAGACTGAAGCAGGTATTCATCGCCGCCATCGCCATCATGACCATCGCCCAGCTGGGCATGGCCCTGGCGCTGGACAGTTTCTGGCAGATCGTGGTGTGGCTGGGCCTGTATTTCATCGCCTTCAACATCCTGGAAGCCACCCTGCCCTCACTGATTTCGAAAATCGCACCAGCCGATGCCAAGGGCACCGCCATCGGTGTGTATAATACGGCGCAGTCCTTTGGCCTGTTCATGGGTGCCGCAGCTGGCGGCTGGCTCTACGGCCACTACGGCGCAGCCGGCGTATTCGGCTTTACCAGCGTGCTGATGGCCAGCTGGCTGCTGGCCTCGTTCAGCATGCAGGCCCCGCAGGCCGTGCGTTCGGTGATGTTTCACATCGGCGAAGACTGGCGTGGCAGCTCGCAGCAGCTATCCCAGCAGCTGTCGGCCCTGGCCGGTGTCAGCGAAGCGGTGGTGGTGCTGGAAGACCGTGTCGCCTACCTGAAGGTATCGCAGCAAACCTGGGACGAAGCCGCAGTAAAACAGCTGATCCAAGCTACTTATTAATGCCAGCGCGGCTATTGCCACAGCGTGTCTGGCCCTACAATCACGCGTCGGCCGTGTCCGGCGCAGCATCATTGAATCGAATCGGAGACCCCACATGAACAGCATCACTTTTGACGGACGCCTGGCGGCAGACGCCGAACTGCGCTACACCCCCAGTGGCGAACCGGTGCTGAGCTTCCGCGTGGCCAGCGACATCGGCTTTGGCGAGCGCAAGACCACCAACTGGTTTAGCTGCCAGGTATGGGGCAAGCGCGGCGAATCGCTGAAGAACTTCCTCAGCAAGGGCCAGCAAGTCACCGTGTACGGTCAGCTCACCTTGCGCGAATGGCAGAACAAGGAAGGCCAGAAACAGCTGTCGCCCGACGTGCGCGTGAATGAACTGAGCCTGCAAGGCGGCAAGCGCGAAGGTGGCTCGTCCATGGACGACAACTACGCTTACGGCGAACCGGCAGCCCAGTCCCGCCCGGCCGCACCACCGGCAGCCCCGCGCCGCATGGAAGCCAAGGCTGCGCCCAAGCTGGATGACATGGACGACGACATCCCGTTCTGAGATACGCCCAAGAGTAATGGGTAAAGCACGCCCCCGAAACCCCCGCCCTGCGGGGGTTTATGCATTCTGGCGCCGCAAAAGGGAGTGCTCACGCCGACACCGATGGAAGCCGGCCTGCTAGCCGAGTTCCGACAGGAGCGGACGATTGCAGGCATTAATGAAGAAAAGCTAACAAAAACCCTGCTGCGGTGTCGTGCCTCCTAGCCATAGCCTTGCACCAGGGACGCGCTGCTATTTTGTCAGCCGCTCTCACTACATCAGCTTTTGCTCTCACAGAGTCCATGAAGCATCCTGCCAAGCAGGGGCTATACAGGCCGCTGCTCAAGAACTCCCCACAGCTATCCCATCAGGAGTGATCAGCAACGCCCATTGATTAACCGGGCTTGTCATGACCAGGCTTGTGCATCTCCCCTCGCCTGGCTCTGTGTTGGATCCACAAAACCTCGTCTGCCAAGGTTTCCTCCATGGGTCTGAAGCCCAAACCGAAGCTCTCCCGAATTTTTTCCGCTGAAAATTTTCTTCCGTAGTCGTTTGCCATATTGCTTACCATGGCCAAGCTGAGTAATACAGGCCTGCCCGTCAATCGGGCATAGAGCTCTTGCAGGGACGCGATGACATACAACATGAGACGGGGCAGTTTGCGGCGCGGGGCCGGCACACCACTTACGGCTTCCATCGTTTGCAAAAGCCTGGCCATGGTCACCGGGTGGCCTGCAGCCAAATAGCGCTCGCCCCGTTCCCCCGTTTTACTGGATGCCAAAGCGACCTGCGCGACATCTCGGGCATCAACCACCGAAAAC
The DNA here is from genome assembly GCF_003852595.1 of Aquitalea sp. FJL05. Lineage (NCBI taxonomy): Bacteria > Pseudomonadati > Pseudomonadota > Betaproteobacteria > Neisseriales > Chromobacteriaceae > Aquitalea > Aquitalea sp. FJL05. Next base: position 86,081 of record NZ_QAJS01000017.1, on the reverse strand, counting down.
GCAGCATCAATGACTCCCGGAATTTTTTGCTGCAGGTAATCCTGTACGAACTGCCCAGCCGAAGTCGGGCCAAGATCGCCCGGGCCATGCATCCAGCCAGGCAGAACAAGGGAGATGTGCATGTCCTGATGGCTGTCGAGAAAAGCGAATATCACCGCGTCGGTTTCGATTTTGCTGCGGTAATAGTCATCCGGTGCCGCTTCACGTGCCAGCACCATGGTTTCGTCGGTCAACCCTGTTGCGTGGCGGCCCAGTACCGCGATGGAGCTAATATGGACCATGCGCCGAATACCAGCTGCATATGCCTGGTTCAGCAGGTTTTGCGTACCCTCGACATTGGTTTTGTGCAGGGCGGCCAGATGGCGGCCACCTTTGTAGCTTTCACGAAAATAAGCTGCGGTATGAAAAATAACTTCGCACCCCTGCAACGCTGCGGCAAAACCCTCCACCTGGGTGAGATCGCCCACCACCACCTCTAAGCGCTTACCGATCAGCTCCCCGAACTGCTCGGTGGCTTTCTGTTCTGACCTAGCCAAAGCCTTGACCCGATAACCTTGCGCGAGCAGCAAACGAACAAGATTGTTACCCAGCAGTCCAGTCGCTCCGGTGACAAATGCGATTTTTTCTTGCGGCATGTTTTTCCCTGAGCGTTAGCTCATAAAAAGGCATTGTGGAAGGCAGCCATGGCTGCTCAACGGGGCACTGTAAACATTGGTGTATAGTCCAAGGTCAAGGCAAAATTTATCGGGAGCGCTTGATCGTGCGGATCGGGGAGTTGGCAGAGCAGACGGGGATGACGCGTGATGCCATCCGTTTCTATGAACGGATCGGCCTTATCAAGTCCGAGCGCGGTCCGGAAGGCCGCCACGGCTACCGCCGGTACGATGTTTCAGCGGTTCGACGGCTGGGCTTGATCAAGAAAGCCAAGGCTTTGGGGTTTTCACTTGGAGAAATTCAAGAACTACTGGAGGCATGGGCCAATCACAGCTTCCGTCCGGAACAGAAGCGCGCAGTCATTGCCGACAAGATTGCGGTAATCGAGCAAAAAATCTTCGAACTACAGGAGCTTTCCAGTGAGCTCAAACTGGCTTTGGCCGGCATCCGTGACGAGTGTCAATAAATAGGCGGACCGCCTGAAGTCGGCAAGCAGCAGTCCGCCCCAACTCATTGTTGAAAGAAGTGAAGGGAAGCCAGCGCCTCCCCTCACTTCGACTTGATGGCGATTTGCGACGATGGGTATCAGCCCAGGCTTTTAGACAATTCGGCAATGTGCTCCGGCGTGATACCGCAGCAGCCACCGACAATGCCAGCGCCCTTGCCTACCCAGCGTTCGGCCCAAGCCAGATAGTTCTGCGGCGTCAGGTCGGCACGGATTTCATCCAGCGTGGCATTGGCCTTGGCGTCTTTCGGGGTGGGAGGGAAGGCATTGGCGTACACGCCCAGTTGCAGCTGACCACCTTGCTGCTGCAGCACGGCATTGGCCGCATCCAGCGCGGCTTCCATCACTTCCGGCTGGCTGCAGTTGAACAGCACGGCCGCCGCGCCCAGGCGGATGGCTTCGACCACAGCTTCGCTAACCGTTTCACCAGAACGCAGGCGTGCCACGCCATCGCTGTCTTCATCCTGCAAGGTAAACGACAGCCACAAGGGCTTGTCCTGCTCGCCCAGCGCCTGGCGCACCGCACGCACCTCGGCCAGCGAGCTTTGCGTCTCGGCCAGCCACACATCCACATACGGCGTCAGGCCGGCTATCAGCACCCGGTGAATGGCCAGCGAATCCGCCTCGTTAAACAGGTCGGGCCGGTAAGAGCCCAGCGCCGGCGGCAGCGAGCCGGCCACGGTCACCGGCTGGGCTGCCTTGTCGGCACTGCGGCGGGCCAGTTCGCCGGCCAGCGCAGCCAGTCGCTCGCCATGCTGCTCGAAACGCGGCTGGCCAATGTGAAAGGGCACCACAGCGTAGCTGTTGGTGGTAATCACCCGGGCACCGGCACTGACAAAGGCATCGTGCGCCTGCTCGACAAAATGCGGGCCTTCCAGCAGCGCCAGCGCCGACCATTCCGGCTGCTGAAACGGTGCACCAATGCGTTTGAGTTCGCGGCCCATGCCGCCATCGAGAATAAGGGTTTGGCTCATGATGTTATCCATGCATTCGACATCCACGCCGGAAAATTCCGGCATGATGAAAAAATGTTATATTCTTATAAAGAAACAAGTTGGTATTTATTATAATAGTTTGATATATAGATTAACACCCAAACAGCATTCAAACCAAAAAAATGTTCAAACGACAAACCAAGATCACCAAAACCCTCGCCGCCCTGGCCCTGCTGGCAGCCAGCCAAAGCCATGCCGGTGCCACGCTGGACCACGTACAGAAAAGCGGCGTGCTGCGCGGCGTGCTGCTGGAAAGCTACCCTCCCTACTCCTTCCTCAACAGCAAGAACCAGCTGGATGGCTTTGATGTGGATGTGGCCAAGGCAGTGGCGAAAAAGCTGGGCGTCAAGCTGAAGCTGGATACGCCGTCCTGGGAAGTGATTGCCGCCGGCAAATGGGGTGCGCGCTGGGATATCTGCATCTGCTCGATGACGCCCAACAAGGAAAGAGCGCAGGTACTGGACTTCCCGGCGTTCTACTACAACTCGCCAGCGGTGCTGATTGCCAACATCGCCGACAAGAAAACCAGCAGCATCAAGGATCTGGAAGGCAAGAAAATTGCCGTGCAGCAAGGCTCATCCTACGAGAGCTATCTGCAAAAGAAACTGGTGATTGAAGCGCCCAATGCGGTGCAGCCCACCTACGGTTTCAACAAGGTCATCATCGCGCCCTACGACAACGAAGAGCTGGCCTACCAGGACCTGGCACTGGGTGCCGGCAAGCGCGTGGATGCGGTGATTTCCAATCTGGTGACCGCGCGTGAACGCATCAGCAAGACCGGCAAATTCCGCATCGTGGGCAGCCCGCTGTATCAGGAACCCAACTGGGTAGCCGTGGACAAGGGCGATGCGCAGTGGAATGCCCGTGTCAAACAGGTCATTACCGAGCTGAAGAAAGACGGTACGCTCAGCGCCATTTCCAAGAAGTGGATTGGCGCCGATATCACCAACTAAGAATCTGCCCCGAGGCGGCATGCACGCGCCCGGGGCTTTCTGTTTTTGTCTGTCCGTATCATGAAACTGGAAAACCGATTCAGGCTGCAGGTCGGCCTGGTCATGTTGTTTCTGTTGGGTGGCTTTGTCTGGTTTGTGCAGGCCTTTGGGCTGGACTACCAGTTTGCCCTGAGCAAGCTGCCCTTGCTGGCCGGGCTGGAGTTAAGCCCGGAAGGCTTTATCCAGGGCATTCCGCTCACCCTGCTGTTATGCCTGCTCTCCACCGTGCTGGCGGTGGCCATCGGCATGCTGTCTGCACTGGGGCGGCTGTCCAGCAACCCGCTGCTGTACGGCCTGGCCACCTTTTACAACTCCTTTTTCAAGGGCACGCCGCTCTTGGTGCAGATTCTGCTGATCTACCTGGGTCTGCCGCAGCTGGGCGTGGTGCCCACCGCCATTCCATCCGGCGTGGCCGCCCTGGCACTCTGCTATGGTGCCTATCTGAGCGAAGTATTCCGCTCAGCCATCCTGTCGATTCACCGTGGCCAGTGGGATGCCGGCAAGGCTCTGGGACTGAAGCCACACGCCATCATGCGCCACATCATTTTGCCGCAGGCGATGAAAGTGGCCGTGCCGCCGACCTTCTCCATGTTCATTTCCATGCTGAAGGACTCCTCGCTGGTATCGGTGATGGGGCTGTGGGAGCTGATGTTCCTGGCGCAAAGCTATGGCCGCTCGGCTTACCGCTACATGGAAATGCTGCTGACCGCCGCCATTCTGTACTGGCTGCTATCCATCGTGCTGGAGCTGTGCCAGCACCGGCTGGAGCAGAAGCTTTCAGTTTCCGCACGACGCTGAGCCATGACCACCGGGATAAGTCGGCATGGTGAGCTGGCGCAGCCTGCTCCTGAAGCAAGGAAGCCGGCGGTGCAACAACATTTTGCGGCAAAGCTGGCGGCCGCGAAGCGGCCGAAGTAGAACCCGCCCTGCACACATAGACCAGCAGCCGGGTCAGGCTTAGGTACGATGCAAATCAGTGCAGCTGTGCATCCCCGCCCAGCGCCTGATACAGCGTCACCTGATTGACCAGCCGGTTGTAACGGTTTTCCAGTAGCGACACTTCGGCCTGGCGGCGGGTTTCCTGCGCATCCAGCCAGTCTTTCAGCGGTGCAGCACCGGCCTGGTAACGCAGCCGGTATAGCTGCTCGGACTGGCCGGCCAGTTGCGCCGACACCGCCAGCCGCTGTCCTTGCTGCTGATACTGGCTGCGTGCAGACAGCGCGTTTTCCACGTCGGCAAGTGCCGCGTACAGGGTCTGGCGGAAATTCACCACGGCCAGCTGGTAATCAGCCGCGCTGATCTGCGCGTTCAGCCGCATTTGCCGCCACTGCAGAAACGGCAGGGTCAGCCCTGCTCCCAGCGTGGCCAGCGGATTGCTGATCACCTGTGCCAGCCGGCTACTGCTGCTCCCCAGACTGCCGGTCAGGGAAAAATCGGGGTAGTAGGCTGCGCGGGTGGCGTCGCCATTGGCCAGCGTTTCACGCAGGCGCAGTTCGGCGGCGCGCAGATCGGGCCGACGGGCCAGCAGCTGCACCGGCAAACCGGCCGGCACATCGGGCAGATCCTGCTGTGGCAGGCTGGCCAGCGAACTCAGCACACCAAGCGGCGGGCCGTCCAGCAAGATGGCCAGCGCATTGCGGGTTTCTGCCAGTTGCTGTTGGTAGTCGTGCAGAGCCGCCTGCTGGCTGGCCAGGCTTTGCCGTACGGTCAACACATCCAGCTGTGCCGCCGCGCCGGCCTGTTGCTTGGCCAGCACCAGCCGCAGGGCTTGCTGCTGGTAAGCGACACTGGCCTCGCCCAGCTGCAGGCGCTGCTGCAACCAGCCCTGCTTCCAGTACAGCTTGATGGTGCTGCCGATCAGGCTGAGCCGGCTGGCTGCGCGATCCTGCTCGGTCGCACGCGCTTCCCAGACCTTGGCATCGCTCAGGTGGGACAGCCGGCCCCACAAGTCGGCCTCGTAGCTGACCGACAGGCTGGCCGCATGCGTCTGGCTGTTGACCGTGGCACCACCCAGCCGCTGGCTGGCAGAGCTGGACAGGCTGAAGGCTGGCGTGGGGGCCAGGTCGGTGGCGGCCAGGTCGGCCTTCAGCATGGCCTGCTGCACCTTGATGGCCGCCGCCGCCAGATCATTGTTGCGCACCAGCACCTGTGCAATCAGCTGGTTCAGTTCGGCATCACCAAACTGCTGCCACCAGTTATCGCCACTGATCTGGCTATTGTCCGCAGCAGCAGCGCCCTGCCACTGGCCGGGCAGCGTGACGGCCGGCACCTGATAGGGCGTTGCGGTCAGACTGGCACAGCCGGCCAGCAGCAAGCCGGCCAGCACGATGGGGTAAAGCACTTTCATTGCATTCTCATTCTCGTGACAAGGCCACGACAGGGTCCAGCCGCGCCGCATTGCGTGCTGGCAGATAACCGAACAACACCCCCACCAGCGTGGAGCAGGCAAAGGCCGCCACAATCGAGCTGCTGGAGTACACCATGGTGAAGCTGGCCAGCTTGGCCACCACCACGCCCAGCACCAGCGACAGGCCCACACCCAGGGCGCCACCCAGCAGGCAGACCAGCACGGCCTCGATCAGAAACTGCTGCATGATGTCGCGCTGGCGTGCGCCCACCGCCATGCAGACGCCGATTTCGCGGGTCCGCTCGCTCACCGACACCAGCATGATGTTCATCACGCCGATACCGCCCACCACCAGCGAAATCACCGCAATCATCGACACCAGCAAGGTCATGGTGGCCGTGGTGGTGGCAATGGTCTGGCGAATGCTGTCGGTATTCATCACAAAAAAGTCCTGCGTACCGTGGCGGCGCTTCATCAGCGCCACCAGGCTTTGCTCGGCGGCGTCAGTGGCGACATTGTCGCTGACCCGTACCGTGACCGCCTTCAGATAGTCCTGGCCCAGCATGCGGTACATCACCGTGCTGTAGGGCAGCCACAGATTGAGGTTGTCATCGGTGCCGAAGGCGCTTTTCTGGGTTTGGGTAACGCCCACCACCCGGCACGGCAGCTTGCCCAGCAGGATGACCTTGCCGATGGGGTCGTCGCCGTCGGCAAACAGCGCCTTGCGGCTGTTTTCGTCTATCACTACCTGCTGCGCCTGCTGGCTGACGGCCGTGGCATCAAAGGCCCGCCCCTGCGCCATGGACACGCCGCGCACGCGGAAATACTGCTCGCCCACGCCCTTGACCTGGGCGCTGACCGCGATATTGCGGTAGCGCAGGGTGACGCTGTCACTAACTTCCGGCGTCACGCTATCGACAAAGCCCTGCTCGGCCAGCACCGTCGCATCGCGCGGGGTAAGGGTGTGGATGGCATCGGCCTTGCGGTCGCCAAAATGCTTGCCGGGATAGATATTGATGGTATTGGTGCCCAGCGAGCTGATGTCGCTGAGAATGCGCTGACTGGAACCGGTGCCCAGTGCCACCACCGACACCACCGAGGCAATGCCGATGATGATGCCCAGCATGGTCAGCGCCGAGCGCAGCCGGTGCGCCATCAGCGCCCGCCATGCCATGCCGAAGGCCTCGGCAAAATGCTCGCGCAGCAGCCGCCAGCCGCCCTGCTCCTCGGTAAGCGCTGCGCTGGCCAGCGTGGCATTGGCCGGGGCCTCGCCGCGACGCTGGTCGGCCACCAGCCGGCCATCGCCGATTTCAATGATGCGGTCAGCGTGTTCCGCCACCTTGCTGTCGTGGGTGACCAGAATGATGGTGTGGCCCTCGGCATGCAGTTCGCGCAGGATGGCCATCACCTGCTGGCCGCTGGCACTGTCCAGTGCGCCGGTGGGTTCATCGGCCAGAATCACCTTGCCGCCGTTCATCAGCGCCCGCGCAATACTCACCCGCTGCTGCTGGCCGCCGGACAGCTGGCCCGGTTTGTGGCCGGCACGGTCGCTCAGGCCCAGTCGCGCCAGCAGGCTGGCCGCGCGGCTGCGGCGTTCCGGCGCGGGGCTGCCGGCATAGACGGCAGGCAGCTCGACGTTTTGCAGGGCATTGAGTTCGCCCAGCAAATGGTAGCGCTGGAAGATGAAGCCGAAGTGCTCGCGCCGCAGCTGCGCCAACTGGTCGGCGCTCATGTCGGCCACCGGCTGCCCGGCCACCCGATAGCGGCCACGCGAGGGGGCATCCAGACACCCCAGAATATTCATCAGGGTGGATTTGCCGGAGCCGGACGCGCCGATGATGGCGACCATCTCCCCGGCCATGATTTGCAAATGGATGTCATCCAGCACCGTGACCGTGTCTTCGCCCGAGGCAAAGTCACGACACACACCAGACAGTTCCAGCAAGGGAATGCTCATGCTTTACATCCCCATCGGCGGCGGGCCGTTGCGGCTGCTGCTGGCCGTGGCCGTCGCACTGGCTTCGCCCACCACCACCTGCTCGCCCTCGCGCAGGCCGCTCAGTACCTGGGCGTGGACATTGTTGTTCAGGCCGATGCCGACCTGCCTAATCTGCACGCTGCCATCAGCCTGCAGTACGCGCACCGCATAGCGACCATGCTTGTCGGCCGCACCCAGCGCATTGGCGGGTATGGCCAGTGCCGCCTTGACCTGGCTGAGCACCACGGTGACCTGCGCCGTCATGTTGATGCGCAGCTTGTGCTGCGGATTGGGCACATCAAACAGGCCATAGTAATAGATGGCGGTAGACGATGAAGAGCTGCTGGAACTGCTGCTGGTCGAGGCGGAAGTGGTGCTGCTGTCGCTGGCATCGCTATACGACTGCGGTGCCGGATCGACCGAACGCAAGCGGGCCTGATAACGCTGGTCCGGTTCGCCCAGTATGGTGAAGTACACCGGCATGCCAGGCTTGACCCGCACCACATCACCTTCGGAGATTTCCGACTTCACCGTCACCGTATCCAGCTGCGCCAGCTTGACGATGGTGGGCGTGGACTGGCTGGCATTCACCGTCTGCCCCTCTTCCACCGACAAGGCCACCACCACGCCATCGATGGGCGCAACAATGCGGGTGTAGCCCAGATTGAGCTGGGCCGTTTTCAGGCTGATGCGCGCCTGTTGCAGCTGTGCCTGCAGCTGCTGGGCATCGGCATCGGCACCATCCATGGCCGCCTTGGCACTATCGTAACTTTCGCGCGAGGTAGCCTGCTGCCCCAGCATCTGCTGCTGGCGGGCAAAATCCTGCCTTGCTTTCAGCAGTGCCGCCAGCTTGGATTTGAGCTGCGACTGATAGCTGCTGACCGAAGCCTGGGCGTCTTCCAGCGAATTTTCCTGGGTGCGCGGGTCGATTTCGGCCAGCAGATCGCCCTTGTGCACGCTCTGGCCCAGCTTGACCTTGAGCGATTTGATCTGGCCGGACACCTGGGCACCCACGCTGACTTCACGCAGCGCCTTGATGGTGCCGGTGGCCAGCACGCTGTCTTCCAGATCAAGATGGGTGACGGTGGCGCTCAGGTAGTGATTGACTGGCTGACGCGGATAAAACAGGTAGGCAACCAGGATGAGCAGCAGCACGGCGGCAGCAATCAGGCTGCGGGTCTGCAATGAACTGAGGCGGGGCATGTAGATTGGCAATGAACAATGGTTGCTTCGATGCGGCAGTATCACGGCACGGCCTGCCGGCTGCGGTTAACCGCAGGTAAAAAAATGTCAGGAAATGTAAGCATGCGCTGAAGAAGTATGAGGTACAGCCCGGGGGCGACTTTGGCAAAAGCGGCCCGACAGAGTAAAGTATGCCGCTTCCATGCCGCCCCTGCCCGCAGGCCGGCGGCCAGCCCCGCTCACCCTTTTCACTCACAGGCTTCACCATGCTGCAGGCCGTCCGCCCTCGTCCGCTGTTGTTCGCCCTGCTCGGGCTCTTGGCCAGCTTGTGCTGCAGCCTGTCCGGCGCGGTTGCCTCCAACGGTCACAACTGGCTGGCCGCCCATCGCGACTGGCGGGTGGGCGTGGTACTGCAAGCGCCTTATGCCCAGATCAATCCGCGCAACCATCTGCTGGAAGGTGCCGATGTCGAAGTAATGCTGCTGCTGGCCAACAAAATGGGCGTACAGCTGAGCTGGCGTACCTTTGCCAGCCAGCAAGCACTGGACCATGCCGTGGAAGACGGTACGGTGGATGTTGCACCCGGCATGCTGCAAACACCGGCCAGCCTGCATCACTGGCTGTTTTCCCAGCCCTATTTGCGGGTACCGCACAAGATTGTCGGCTTCCCTGATGGCAGTGGTAATGCGGTGGATCTGGACCGGCTGTCGCTCAACGAACGACTGGCGGTGAACGGCAATAGCGATGCCCTGCGCTTTGTCCGGCGCAACTACCCGGAACTGCCGCGCGTGGAAGTGGCCAACGACCGCAGCGCACTGCAAACCGTGCAGCAGCAATACGCCGAATACGCCATCGTCGACGAAGCCCAGCTGACCACCCTGCTCAAGGAAGCGGAATTCTCCCGCCTGGCCGTGGTCGGCGATCTGGGCTACACCCACCTGCTGCGCATCGGGGTCCGGCGTGACTGGCCGGAGCTGCCCGCCGTACTGGACCGCCAGCTGCAGGACATCCCCGGCAGCCGCATGGAGCAGCTGTACGCCCGCTGGATGCTGCCCAGCTATCCACGGCTGATCGACTCGCTCACCTTCTGGCACCGGCTAAGCCTGGCGCTGCTGCTAAGCAGCCTGTTGCTGGCCGTGGTGTGGAACCACCAGCGCCGGCAACGGCGCTGGGCAGAAAAACGCCTGCTGGCCGCCCGCATGGAGCTGGAGGCGCGTGATCTGGCCGAGGAATCGCTACGGCTGACCCAGTTCTCCATCGACAACAGCACGGTGGGCATCCTGTGGGTCAACTGGGACAGCCGCATCCAGTACGCCAACCGGGCGGCAGAAACCATGCTGGGCTACCCGGCAGCACAGCTGTTGCGCTTGTCGCTGCCGGAACTGCAGCCCTCGCTGGACCACGCCCGCTGGCTGGAAATGTGGAACCAGCTGCGCAGCCGCAAAGCCGTCAGCAGCTTTGAAACCCACTGCCTCAAGGCCAATGGCCAGGCGCTGCCGGTGGGCGTCACCCTCAGTTTTCTCAAATTCGGCCGCACCGAATACCTGGTGGTGTACCTCAACGACATTACCGAACGGCAAAAAGCCCGCGCCGCCCTGGAAGAAAGCGAAGCCCGCTTCAAGGGCATGGCCAGCAATGTGCCGGGCATGGTGTTCCGGCTGGAGCGCCCGGCGGCGCAAATGCCGGTGCGACTGGCCTTTGTCAGCGATGCCAGCCAGAGCATGCTGGGCTACAGCCCGCTGGACATGATCAGCCTGCCTGCGGGCTGGCTGGATGTGGTGGCTGCAGACGACCGCAGCAGCTACCAGCAAGCCTGGCAACAAGCCGACCAGCACAACCACGATCTGGCCTGGCAGGGCCGCATGCTGCATCAGGACGGGCAATTGCGCTGGGTGGACATCAAGGCCACAGTGCGCTGCTTTGATGATGGCCATGTGGTATGGGACGGTATCGTCTGGGATATCTCCGAGAACAAGCACAATGAATTGCAGCTGGCCGAATCGCGTGGCCTGCTGCGCAGCCTGTCCGCCCATCTGGAATCGGTACGCGAAGAAGAAAAAGCCCGCATCGCCCGCGAAGTCCACGATGAACTGGGGCAAATCCTGACCGTGCTGCGGCTGGAAACCTCGATGTGCGAACTGAGCTTCGGCCACAGCGACAGCAAGCTGGCCGAACGGCTGCAGGCGATGAAAAAGCTGATCGAGCAAACCTTCCAGATCGTGCGCGACGTCGCCACGGCGCTGCGCCCGCCAGTGCTGGATGCCGGTATCGGTTCGGCCATCGAGTGGCAGGCCCGCCGCTTTGAAAAACGCAGCGGCATCCCCTGCCTGATTTCCGTACCGGACAGCCCCATCCCGCTGAGCGATGCCCGCGCCATCGGCGTGTTCCGCATCCTGCAGGAAGCCCTCACCAATGTGCTACGCCATGCCGAAGCCAGCACCGTCAGCGTCGGCCTCACCTGCAACCAGGGCATGATCACCCTGAGCATTGCCGACGACGGCAAGGGCTTCGACCCGCAAGCCCACCGTCAGCTGCGCTCTTTTGGCCTGGTGGGCATCCGCGAACGCGTGCTGCTGCTGGGCGGCGTACTCGACATCGACAGCCAGCCGGACCAGGGCTGCACTCTCACCATCCGGCTGCCGGCCGAAGCAGGAAAGGAAACCGCGTGATCCGCGTCATCATTGCCGAAGACCACAAAATCGTCCGCGAAGGCATCAAGCAGCTGGTCTCGCTGGCCGAAGACATCAGCGTGGTGGGCGAAGCCACCAATGGCACCCACCTGCTGGAACAACTGCGCCAGATCCCCTGCGATGTGCTGCTGCTGGACATTTCCATGCCCGGCACCAACGGGCTGGAATCCATCCCGCGCATCCGCGCGCTGGACAATCCGCCGGCCATCCTGATGCTGTCGATGCACGACGAAGTACAAATCGCCGCCCGCGCCCTCAAGGCCGGTGCCGCCGGTTACAGCACCAAGGACAGCGATCCGGCACTGCTGCTGACCGCCATCCGCAAGGTGGCGGGCGGCGGCCGCTACATCGACCCGCAACTGGCCGACCGCATGGTGTTCGAAGTGGGGCTGACCGACTCCCGCCCCGCCCATGCCCAGCTGTCCGAGCGCGAATACCAGGTATTCGAACGGCTGGTGCACGGCACCAATGTCAACGAAATCGCCCAGCAGCTGAACATCAGCTCCAAGACGGTGAGCACCCACAAGGTGCGGCTGATGCAGAAGCTACAGGCGCACTCGGTGGCCGACATGGTGCGCTACGCCATCGACCATAAGCTGATCTGAGCGCAAGCCGCCGGCAAAATCCACCCGCCGCCGTGCTGCTTGCGCTACCCTATGCGCCGTTTATCGTCGTTACCGCTTCAGACATCACTCATGCGCATTCAGGATTTTCACCAAGCCCTCACCGCCCTCGGCGCCCGCCCCTGCCACATCGGCCGTATCAACCGCGCCTGGCTGCAAGGCCTGGCGCTGGACCATGGCACCCGCCACCAGCAAAGTGCGGACTACTTTCCGCTCAGCGTGCGTCAGGGCCTGCCGGCGCTCAGCCAGCAGCTGGAAGCACTGGCGCGCATCCACACCCAACATGAGGCGGCGGATGCGTCGCAACGCCTGCTGGTGGAACTGGCCGACGGCCAGCTGGTGGAAAGCGTGCTGCTGCCGCGCGACGGGCTGTGCGTTTCCAGCCAGCTGGGCTGTGCCGTGGGCTGCACCTTCTGCATGACTGGCAAATCCGGCCTGCTGCGCCAGCTGGGCAGCGCAGAAATCGTGGCGCAGGTGGTGCTGGCGCGGCGTATCCGCCCGGTGAAAAAAGTGGTGTTCATGGGCATGGGCGAGCCGGCACACAATCTGGACAATGTGCTGGAGGCGATAGACTTTCTCGGCAGCGAAGGCAATATCGCCCACAAAAATCTGGTGTTTTCCACCGTGGGCGACCCGCGCGTGTTCGAGCGCCTGCCGCAGCAGCGGGTGAAGCCGGCACTGGCCCTGTCCTTGCACACCACGAATGCCGACCTGCGCGCACAGCTGCTGCCGCGGGCACCGCGCATCAGCCCGGCCGAGCTGGTGGCACAGGGCGAACGCTATGCCCGTCAGGTGGGTTATCCCATTCAGTACCAGTGGACGCTATTGGCCGGGGTCAACGACAGCCAGCAGGAGATGGATGCCGCCATCGCCCTGCTCAAGGGCAGGTACGGCGTGCTGAACCTGATTCCCTACAACAGCATGGAAGGCGACCACTACCAGCGTCCGGCCACCGCCCACATCGATGCGATGAAACGCTATCTGCACCAGCACGGCGTGCTGACCAAGATCCGCGACTCAGCCGGCCAGGATGTAGACGGTGGCTGCGGCCAGTTGCGCGCCCGCGCCGCCGACATCATCGACAGCAGCCGCCTGCAGCGCCGCCAGCGCCACGGCTGAAACCATGCCGGCACCAACCCGGCAGCAACATTCCGTTGACATGGCATTTGTCCGCTTTGCTATCATGGTTACTTTCGGCTATGCCGGCCAACCAAGACAGCAAGGAATCCCTGCGTGCGGCTTCGCTTTGAACAATGGCGTGACTTCCTCGACATGGATGCGGACAGTATCAGCACCCTGCGCGAGTTTGGCGGACTGATCCGCCCCCACATGGAGCAACTGATGGATGGGGTGTATGCCTACATCCATGCCAATGCGGCGGCCAGCGCCACCTTCAGTGACCCTGCTGCCCTGCAGCGCGCCCGGGCCCACCAGCAGCATCACTGGCAAGAACACGTCTTTACCGGCAATTTCAACCAGGACTACCTGGAAGCCACGCTGGCCATCGGCCGTACCCACCAGCAACTGGGCGTGGACCTGCGTTTTTACTCTGGCGCCTATGTGGTAATACTCAATCAGGTGGTGGTGCTACTAGGCCAACTGGTGCCGGATGAAGCCTGCCGCACCCGCTATCTCACCGCCATCAACCGGGCGATATTCCTCGACATGGGGCTGGCCACCTACGCCTACTACGACACCCTGCTCAACGCACTGGAAGACATGGCACAGGAAGTCACCCTCAGCCTGGCGCGCGCCGGGGAGTACCGTGACAACGAAACCGGCAAGCACATTACCCGCATGAGCAAGATGTGCGAACAGATGGCACTGGCAATGGGCAAGGATGCCACCTGGGCGCATGCGCTGCGCATGGCCAGTCCGCTGCACGACGTGGGCAAGATCGGCGTGCCGGACCGCATCCTGCTCAAGCCCGGCCGCCTGGACGACAGCGAAAGCCAGATCATGCGCGAGCACCCGCGCATCGGCGGCACCATCATTCCCGAGCATCCGGCCCTGGTCATCCGCATGGCGCGGCGCATTGCCCTGACCCACCATGAAAAATGGGATGGCAGCGGCTACCCAGCCGGGCTGTGCGGCGAGGAAATCCCGCTGGAAGGCCGCATTGCCGCCATTTGCGATGTCTACGACGCCCTGGTTTCCACCCGCCCCTACAAGCCGGCCTGGACCCAGCAGGCAGCGCTCGACTATCTGCAACAGCAAAGCGGCCTGCATTTCGATCCGCAACTGGTGACCACCTTCTTGCGCATCGTGCCGGAAGTCGAAGCCATCCAGTCCCGCTACGCCGAAGAAACTTGCTGAACCAGAACCCTGCCAAACCAGGCCCCCGCGCATCACCAGCCTGTCATCAAGTCATGGCACACTGGCCGATTGCAGGTAGACAATGGCAAGCGGAGGCAAGATGCGCAGCAAGGTGATTCTGGTGGTGGTGGATGGACTGGGCTGGCAAGCCGGCCATGACGGCATGGGCTATCTGCAAGGCCTGTGCGAGGCGGGCCTAGCCAGCCTGCATCAGCTGCGCTGCGAACTGCCCTCGCTATCGCGTCCGCTATACGAATGCATTCTCACCGGCGTCACCCCCATCGCCAGTGGCGTGGTGCATAACGATGTCGTGCGGCTGTCCACCGAACAGAGCATTTTCAGCCTGGCCCACGCTGCCGGACTGCGCACCGCAGCAGCGGCCTATCACTGGATCAGCGAGCTCTACAACCGCGCACCTTATGATGCCGTGCGCGACCGCCTGACCGATGATGAAAGCCTGCCCATCCAGCATGGCCTGTTCTACCATCTGGACCATTACCCGGACGACCATCTGTATATCGATGGCGAACTGCTGCGCCGTCGCCACGACCCGGACTTCCTGCTGATTCACCCCATGGGCGTGGACGATGCTGGCCACCGCTTTGGTGGCGACAGCACGGAATACCGCAATGCCGCCCGTTACCACGACAAGCTGTTGTCGCAATATCTGCCGCAGTGGCTGGCCGAGGACTACCAGGTACTGGTTACCAGCGACCACGGCATGAATGCCGACCACAGCCACGGCGGCATATTGCCGGAAGAACGACTGGTGCCGCTGTATCTGCTGGGCAGCCGTTTCAACCATGCCAGCACCGCACGGGTGCGCCAGGTGGAGCTATGCGGGCTGATGGCCAGCCTGCTGGGTATCCCGCACAGCAAGCCGGACAACCAGGCCGTGCTGGGCCAGCCCGACTGAGAACAGCTTCCACGGCAGCACGCCGGCTACTTGCCCAACTTCAGCAAAATGCCGATACTGCAATGGCAATTTGCCGAAAGTGGAGCTAGCCATGGAAACCAGCCTGTTTACCCCGCGTAGCAAGACACCCCCGCTCCCCCTGCGGCGCAAGGGTGGCTTGCAACTGGACGGCCTGGCCAGACTGCTGGGCCAGCCGCTGCAAAGCGAGCTGGAACTGGCCAACTCGGTGGCCGACGGACTATCCACCACGTTGA
Source organism: Aquitalea sp. FJL05 (assembly GCF_003852595.1). Classification (NCBI taxonomy): domain Bacteria; kingdom Pseudomonadati; phylum Pseudomonadota; class Betaproteobacteria; order Neisseriales; family Chromobacteriaceae; genus Aquitalea; species Aquitalea sp. FJL05. The sequence continues at coordinate 70,629 of NZ_QAJS01000017.1, read as the reverse complement.
TCACCAACCTGGGCAAGGCCGGCCTCAGCCGCAGCGAGCTGAGCTTTGTCATCCCCGAGCGCACCCTCAGCCACCGCATCCGCAAGGGTGAGCAGCTCAGCCGCGACGAATCCGAGCGCGGCATCCGGCTGGCCAACCTGCTGCTGCTGGCCGAACAGGTGCTGGGCCAGCAGGACATCGCCACCGCCTGGCTGCGCCAGCCGCTGCAGCGCTTCAACGGCGCATCGCCGCTGGACACCGCCCGCACCGAACAGGGCGCACGGCTGGTGGAAGCCTTGCTGCTGCAGATCGATGAAGGCTATGTCGCATGATCGCCTGGCGCATCAGCAATTACGCCGACCTGCACGGCCTTGGCGGCCTGCTGGTGGGCGGCCGCTGGCATAGCGCCGGCCAGCCGGTGGTTTACCTGGCCGACCACGCCGCCAGCGCCATGCTGGAAATGCTGGTACACAGCGAACTGCCCAGCCTGCCGCCCGGTTTTCAGCTGCTGAAAGTAGCCATTCCCGACCATTGCGTGATGCAGCTGGACGAAGCCGTGCTGGAAGCAGACTGGCGGCAGCAAGCCGAACTGAGCCAGGCCATGGGCGACGACTGGCTGGCCAGCGCCCCTTCTGCCGTATTGAGCGTCCCCAGCGCGCTGGTGGTGGATGGCTACAACTACCTGCTCAATCCGCGCCATCCGGACGCCGCTTTCTGCAAGATCATCGACATCATCACCGCGCCGCTCGACCCCAGATTACGCAGCCGCCACTCGCCATCTCCCACGCCCACCAGCCATACTTAGTACCGGTTGTTGCAAGCTTACCCGCTGTGCTAACCAGCAACCGGGCGCGCTGCACGGCACGCTAAGCAGCTGAAATAACAAGCCATTTTCCTATCAAATAATCCCGGTTATTAAATAGATAACACTGATAGCTGCCATAAAAATTTCAAAATTCATCCGCAGCGACCTGCTCCCTAGACTGAAGGCCCTTTCACCTTCAGGACCAGCACAATGGCCAATCACCGCCCTCTTTACGCCCTGGGAGTCATCACACTCAGCCTGGCATTGCTCACGCCGGCCCACGCCGCCACCCTCACCCGCGACAACGGCGCTGCAGTCGGCGACAACCAGAATTCGCAAACCGCCGGCCCCAACGGCCCGGTACTGCTGCAAGACGTCCAACTGATCCAGAAGCTGCAGCGCTTCGACCGTGAACGCATCCCGGAGCGCGTGGTTCACGCGCGCGGCGCAGGCGCGCATGGTGTGTTTGAAGCCAGCGCCGACATTTCGGCATTGTCCCGCGCCAAGGTCTTCGCCAAGGGCAACAAGACCCCGGTATTCGTGCGTTTTTCCACGGTGATTCACGGCCAGCACTCGCCGGAAACCCTGCGCGACCCGCGTGGCTTTGCCACCAAGTTTTATACCAGCGAAGGCAACTGGGACCTGGTCGGCAACAATCTGCCGGTGTTCTTCATCCGCGATGCCATCAAGTTCCCCGACATGGTGCACTCGCTCAAACCGTCGCCGGATACCAATCTGCAAGACCCCAACCGCTTCTTTGACTTCTTTGCCCACCAGCCGGAAGCCACCCATATGCTCACCCGGCTGTACTCCGACTACGGCATCCCCAAGGGCTATCAGTACATGGACGGCAATAGCGTCCACGCCTGGAAGCTGGTCAATGCCCAGGGTCGTTACGTGTACGTGAAATTCCACTGGGCCAGCCGCCAGGGCCAGCACAACCTGACCATGCAGCAGGCCGCCGCCTTGCAGGCAAAGGATTTCAACCACGCCAGCCGCGAACTGATGCAGGCCATCAAGCACAAGCACTACCCGCAATGGGACCTGTACATCCAGGTGATGCAGCCGGAAGACATGGCCAAGCTCGACTACAACCCGCTGGACGCGACCAAGATCTGGACCGACGTGCCGGAACGCAAGATCGGCACCATGACCCTCAACCGCAACCCGGCCAATATCTTCCAGGAAACCGAGCAAAGCGCCTTTGCCCCATCCAACCTGGTGCCGGGCATCGAGCCTTCGGAAGACCGCCTGCTGCAAGGCCGTATCTTCTCCTATGCCGACACCCAGCTGCACCGCGTGGGGACCAACGGCTTGCAGCTGCCGGTCAACCGTCCGCAAGCCGCCGTGGACAACAACAATCAGGATGGTGCGATGAATGGTGGCCAGCGCCAGGGCGCCGTCAATTACGAGCCTAGCCGCCAGGGCGGCCTGCAACAGGACGCCAGCGCCCGTTACAGCCAGCTGCCGCTGTCTGGCAGCACCCAGCAGGCCGGCATCGCCAAAACGCTGAACTTCCGCCAGGCTGGCGAGTATTACCGCAGCCTGAACAAGCAGGAGCAGGCCAACCTGATTGCCAACCTCGCCGCCGACCTGGGGCAGGTCAGCAACGTGGCCACCCGCAACACCATGCTGTCCTACTTCTACAAGGCGGACAGCGGCTATGGCCAGGCTATCAGCAAGGTGCTGAATGCCAATGTGGCTGACATTGCCAAACTGACCGCCCAGCTGCACGAGTAAGACGCCAGCAGCGCCATGGCTGTCGCCCTATGGCTGGCGGCCACGGCCTGACATGGCTATAGTCGCAGCATGATTTTCCTGCGCACGCCCCTGCTGGAACTGGCCGGCATCCAGGCCTCGGCTGCCGGTTTTCCCAAGCACACCCACGACGAGTACGTCATCAGCGTCAATCTGGGTGGGCTGGAAGAAGTATGGCTGGATGGCAAGCGCTTCGAGGTGCGGCCAGACATGCTCACGGTCTACCCGCCGGCTGCGGTGCAGGCCAGCCGCAGCCTGAGCGGCGAAGACTGGCAATGCCTGTCGCTCTATGTGGCACCGGCAGCCTTCCCCGCCTATTTCGACTGCCTGCCGCCCGATCTGCCCAGCCAGTTGCAGCGCCCCGAGCTGGCGGCAGCGCTGCGCCAACTGGCCACACAAGACGCCAGCCTGCGCGAAGAAGCCATCATCGCCCTGCTTGCCCGCCTGCCACAGCACGGCACATCCACCGCCGACAGCGTCAGTAACCGCGGCAGCCTGCTGGTGCAGCGGGTACAGCAACAGCTGCTGGATGATCTGTCACAACCGCTGACACTGGATGCGCTGGCGCAGCAGGCCGGCATCACCCCTGCCCATCTGGTGCGCCGCTTCCATCAGGCTTGCGGCCTGCCACCACTGGCCTGGCAGATGCAGCAGCGCATGGCCGAAGCCCGCCGCCAGCTGCGCGCCGGCCAGTCCATCGTCGAGGTGGCGCTGGCCACCGGTTTTGCCGACCAGGCCCACTTCAGCAAGGCATTCAGCCGTTTTTGCGGCATGACACCCGGCCGCTACCGCCAGATCAATTTTTGACAAGACGCGCCCGCAGCCAGGCCGGTATCATCCGCCATCATTGTTAATGCGGATGTGCTGTCATGCTGGCCATTGCCACCAAGGGTTTTCTGTTGTCGGTATCACTATGTCTGGATATCGGCATCGTCAATGCCGCCCTGATCAATACCGGGCTGCGCCGAGGACTGCGCCCGGCGCTGATGATGGGCCTGGGCTCCTGCTTTGGCGACCTGTTCTATGCCCTGCTGTCCTTGCTGGGCATGTCGCTGCTGTTCGGCTTCACCCCGGTGCGCTGGGTGATGTGGCTGGGCGGCGGCAGCGTGCTGCTGTGGCTGACCTGGAAAATGGCCCGTTCCGCCTGGCACGAGTTTTACCACCCCACCACCAAGGACAGCAGCAACGGTGCGGATGATGAGCAGCGCCGCAGCACGGCGGCGGAGTTCTGGCGCGGCCTGCTGATGGCACTGGCCTCGCCCTCCTCGTTGCTGTGGTTTGCGGCAGTCGGCGGCAGCATCATTGCCCAGTCCACCGATGGCAGCTCGCTGGCAGCCAGCGTGTTTCTGGGCGGCTTTTTCCTCGGCGGCCTCGCCTGGTCGTCCTTTCTGGCCTGGCTGGCCAGCCATGGCCAGAAGCTGGTAGGCCACCGCCTGCTGCTGTATTGCAATGCCGCCTCGGCCGCCCTGTTTGCCTATCTGGCGCTGGGCGTCATCGTGCATGGCTATCAGACCTTGCTATAACAGAGCCATCTGCCACCACCCCGAGCCCCTGCCATGTTGCGACGATTACGCCTGCTACTGTTGCCCCTGCTGGGGCTGATCGCCACCACGGCCCTGGCCAATCCTCTCGGCCCGACGGTGGGCGTGGTGCTGATGCACGGCAAGGGTGGCAGCCCGGAAAAACATGTCGACAAGTTGGCCAAGGCCCTGCAGCAACAAGGCGTGCTGCTGGCCAATCTGGACATGCCGTGGTCCGGCCGGCGTGAATACGATGCCGATGTCGCCAGCGCGGTGAAGCAGGTGCAAGAGGCGCTGGAATCACTGCGCAACCAGGGTGCGCGCAAGCTGGTGGTGGCTGGCCATAGCCAGGGCGGGCTGTTTGCGCTGTATCTGGCAGGCCGGCTACCCCTGGATGGCGTGATGGCCATTGCCCCCGGTGGCAATGTGGCGGCTGGCACACCGCGCGAGCGGCTGGCAGATACCGTGGCCAGCGCCCGCAGCCTGCTGGCCGCAGGCCATGGCGGGGAAAAAACCCGGCTGGCGGATTTTGAAGGCAGCAAGGGGCTCTACCCGATCACCACCACACCGCGCATCTATCTGGACTGGTTCGACCCGGACGGGGCCATGAACCAGAGCAAAGCCGTGCAACAGCTGCCAGCCAGCCTGCCGGTACTGTATATCTCGCCGGAGGACGACTACCCGGCCCTGCAGCGCGTGCGCCAAAGCATGTTCGACGCCCTGCCGGCCAATCCGGCCAGCCAGTTGCTGATACCGCCGGGCAGCCATCTGCAAGCGCCCACCGCCGCCATACCCGGCATCCTCACCTGGCTGGGCCGTATGGCCGGCACGGACTGAGCCTCAGCCTCCCGTTACCGACAGCGCCGACAGCCCGATGCCGCCGGCGCGCGCCACCTTGATCTGCACCGCAATGCGCTCCTTCATGCCTTCCACATGGCTGATGACGCCTATCATCTTGCCGCTGGCATTCAGGCTGTCCAGCGCATCCAGCGCAATTTCCAGCGTTTCGGCATCCAGCGTGCCAAAGCCCTCGTCCAGGAACAGCGAGTCGATGGAAGTCTTGTGGCTGACCAGATCAGACAGCGCCAAAGCCAGCGCCAGACTGACCAGAAAACTCTCCCCGCCCGACAAGGTGCGGGTGTCGCGGCAGACATCCGCCTGCCAGCTATCGACGATTTCCAGTTCCAGCTCGCCTTCCGCCTTGCGCCGTAGCTGGTAGCGCCCATGCAGGCGCGCCAGCTGGCGATTGGCCAGATACACCAGATGATCCAGCGTCAGCCCCTGGGCAAAGCGGCGGAACTTGTCGCCCTTGGCCGAGCCGATCAGCCCATCCAGCCGTTGCCATAGCTCGCTGTCCGCCTGCTGGCGGGTAATCTGCGCCAACAATGCCTGTAAGCCATTGCGGCGCTGGGCATCGCTGTCCAGCAAGGCCTGCAGCGCACCGCTCTGGGCACTCAGTTGCTGACGCTCACCATCCAGCGTGGCCTGCTGTGCCTGCAGCTCATCCAGACTCAGTGGGCTGACTGCCGCAGCTTCCAGCTCGATTTGGCGGGCACTGGCAGCCTGCAGCAAGGCCTCGGCCTGCTGCAGCGACTTGTCCAATGCCTGCTGCATGGCTTGCAGGGCGGCGCGCTGGCTCTCCGGCAGGCAGGCGGCGGCAAAGGCGGCCTCATCGGCAAAGGGGCTGTGCTGCAAGGCCTGCTGCCATTGCTGCGCGGCCTCATCCAGCTGCAACTGCTGCTGGCGGATATCCTCCGCGACTTGCTGTTGCTGCCCTTGCAACTGCGCCAGCGCGGCGGCCAGCACTACCCGTTGCTGCTGGCAGGCTTCCAGCTGCGCCACCGTTTCGGCCAGCTCTGCGGCTGGCGCAGTCACTGCCGGCAGCGGCTCAGGCAAGGCCAGTTGCTGCCAGTATTGCTGCCATTCATGGCACTGGGCATCAGCCTGCGCGGCCTGCACCTCCAGCCGTGCCAGCTGTTGCTCCAGCCTCTGCATCGCTTGCTGTTGCTGTTGCCAGTCTTGCCATTGCTGCTCGCAATCGGCCAGCCAGCGCACGGGATCAGCCGGCATGGCATGGCCCGCCTGGGCCAGCGACTGCTGCAGCACCTGCCACTGCGCCTGGGCTTCTGCCGCAAGCCGTGTTACCTGCTCATCGGCCTGCGCCCATCGCTGTTGCATGCTGGTGGCAGCCTGTTGCAGCAAGGCCAGCTCGGCCTGGGCGGCCTGCCACTGCTGTTGCGCTTGCTGGCTGGCCTGCAAAGCCTGCTGCCAGCTACGGGCGGCGGCTTCGGCCAGCAGCAATTGCTGCTGGAGCTGCTCTTGCTGCTGCAAGGCAGCCTGGGCAGCCTGCGCCAGTACGTCCGGCTGCTGCCATGCCTCCGGTGCCACGGCCAGCGCATCGGCCAGCGGCTGCCACTGTTGCCACTGCTGTTGCTGATTAGCCTGCTGTGCTTGCCATTGCTGTTGCAGGCTGTCCAGCTGCTGTTGCAGGACGGCCAGTTCGGCACTGGCTTGCTGGCCTTGTGCCTGCACCGCGTCCAGCGCCTGCTGCTTGTCCAGCACAGCCTGCCGTGCCGCCGTGGCATCCAGCGCCTGATAGTGCTGCACCAGCGGATGCGTGGCAGAGCCGCACAGCGGACAGGGCTGGCCCGGCTGCAACAGCGCGCGCTGGGCTTCCAGATCCTGTATGCGTAGCTCCAGCTCCAGCAGGCGCTGCTTGTCGGCCAGCTGTTCCTGCAGTTCACGATACTGGCTGCGCAGCGTGGCCAGCGCCGCCGTGCGTTGCGGCAGCAGCGACTGTTGCCGTGTCAGCGTCTGCTGCAAGTGCTGTTCGGCCTGCCAGCCTTGCTGCAACTGCCCGGCCAGCAAGATGGCTTGCTGCCACTGCTGGCTGGTTTGCTGGGCGGCCTGCCATTGCTGGCGCAGGCTGGTGACATCCAGCTGCTGGCTGGCGGCAGCGGCCGTCTGCTCGGCCTGTTGCGCCTGCTGCAAAGCGGCTTCGGCTTGCTGGCAGACAAGGGCTTGCGCCTGCAAGCGCTGCTGCCCGTCTGCCAGTGCGGTGGCCAGTTGGCTGCGTTGTTGCTCAGCCTGCGCGCTGTCCTGCTGGCCACGGGCATGCTGGGCAAACTGGCTGCGCCAGAGCGGCAAATATTCTCCCAGCCGCGCCAGTTGTGGTTGGGCCTGCTGCTGAGCTTGCCACTGCTGCCATTGCTGCCCTGCCTGCGCCTGCTGCGTGGCCAGCGCCGTGGCCTGCTGACGGGCCAGACCCAGGCCTTGCCAGTTGAGCTGCTGCCATTGCTGCCAGTTGTGCTGGTAGCGCGCATTCACCGCCTGCAAGGCGGCTTCACCAGCAGCCAGCCGCTGCTGCTGGCTTAGCCAGTGCTGATACAGCGGCACGATGCGCTGCGCCGGCTCGCTGGCGGCCAGTTGCTGCAATTGCGGCGCGGCCTGCGTGATGGCGGCTTGCGCCTGTTCCAGTTGCAGGCTGGCAGCTTGCTGTTGCTGCTGTGCCTGCGCCAGTTGCTGCCGCCATTGCAGGGCCTGGCCAAGCTGTTGCTGTTGCCCGGCCAGCGTGTGCTGTTGCTGCTGCAGGGCAGTCAGTTGCTGCTGCATGGTGCTGCGTTGTAGCTCGTCCAGCAGCTCCACCCCGCCGGCCTGCGCCTGCAAGTGCTGCAAAGCCTGGCGGCTGTCACGCGCCCGTTCGAACACGCGCTGGGAAATCTGGCCGTACAGCTCGGTGCCGGTCAGCTCTTCCAGTAATTCGGCCCGTTCATTGGGGCTGGCATTGAGAAACGCCGCAAAGCCGCCCTGCGCCAGCAGCATGGACTTGGTAAAACGGGCGAAATCCAGCCCGGTGATGGCGGCAATGCGCTTGAGCTTGTCCGTGCTGTGGGTCGTAAGGATTTGGCCGTCGCCGTCCGCCAGCTCCACCCGCGCCGGCTGCAAGGCGCCATCGGCCTTGTCACGTGCCCGCCGCTGGCTCCAGAAGGCACGATAGGCCTTACCCTTGACCTCAAACTCCACCTCGGCCAGGCAGTCGGCGGTGTGGCGGGTCATGATGTCGTTGCTGCTGGCCGAAATGGTCTTCAGCCGTGGCGTTTCGTGGTAGAGCGCCAGGCAGATGGCATCCAGCAGTGTGGATTTGCCGGCACCGGTGGGGCCGGTAATGGCAAACAGGCCGTTGTCGCGAAACGGCGGCTGGCTGAAGTCGATCTTCCACTCGCCCTTGAGCGAATTCAGGTTTTTCAGGCGCAGGGTGAGGATTCTCATGCCTGCTCCTCCTGCAAGGCAGTCAACACCTGCTGATAACGCTGGCGCAGCTCGCCGGCCAGCGCCTCATCCAGTGTTTCCTGCTGCAAGCGCCGCTCGAATACCTCGGCCGGCGTCAGTTCGTCCAGCGTACTGCGCTGCGCACTCAAGCCCGCCACGGCCTGGCTGCGGGCGCGGCGCAGGCGCAGCAGCTCGGCCGGCTGCCCTTCCAGCATGTTCTGGATGCGGGCTTGCAGATCGGACAGATAATCATCGCCTTCCACCACCACTTCCAGCCACAGCGTCTGCCCGGCTGGCGTGGCGGCCAGGACGGCTGCAATGGACTGCTGCAAATCGGCCAGTGTGCCGCGCAGGCTGCACAGGGGCTGGAAGCAGGGTACGGTCAGCGGACTAATGCTGGCGATGGCTGCATCCTGCAGCTCCAGCAGCAACATCTGCTTGCCTTGCCCCAGCTCATCAAAACTCAGCGCCAGCGGTGAGCCGCTGTAGCGGATATGTGACTGGCCACCCACCTGCTGTGGCCGGTGGATATGTCCCAGCGCGATGTAGTCGAAAGGTGGAAAGGCATTGGTGGGGAAAGCATCCAGCGCGCCAACATAGATGTCGCGCACCGATTCACTACTGCTGGCCCCCACGGTGGTGAGATGGCCGCTGGCCAGAATGGGTAGCGGCAAACCGAGGCGGCTGCGCTCTTGCAAGGCCAGCTGATACAGGGCCTGATAATGCGCGGCAATGGCCTGTTGCAGGCCCTGCTGTTTTTCCTCGGCACTATGCCCGGCCTGGCTTTGCATCACGTCGCGGGCGCGGATAAAGGGCACCGCACACAGCAAGGCCGCTGGCTGGCCCTGTCTATTGCGCAACGTCAGCAACTGCAGTGACAGATCCTCCGCCACCGCTGGCACCACGGTGCAGCCCAGATAAGCCAGCAGCGGCCGGCTCTCTTCCAGCGTTGCCACCGAGTCGTGATTGCCCCCCAGCAAAACCAGCTGGCAGCGTGCCTCGTGCAGCCGCACCACCAGCTGGTTGTACAGTTCGCGCGCATAGCTGGGCGGCGCACCGGTGTCGAAAATATCTCCGGCCAGCAGCACCGCATCGATAGCCTGCTGCGTCACCTGCAATAGCAGCCAGTCGATCAGGGCCTGATGTTCCGCCTGGCGGCTGCGGCCCATGAAGTGCTGGCCCAGATGCCAGTCCGAAGTGTGAAGAATGCGCATGCCATCACTCATCAAGAGAAGTAGCGCGCATTCTAGCAAGCCCGGCGCCAGCCTGCCCGCCCGGACCATTCACCAGCAGCACCAGCGATGGCGCAGCACCGTTGCCAGCAAGACTATTGGCGGGCCGGGAAGCTGCACGATAGTGATTAGAATGGGCAAGATGAAACCACTGCGAAATTACTTGCTGGCGAGCTTGCTCGCCGCCCTGCTTGCATGCCCTGCGACACAGGCGGCAACCCGGCCTGTCATCAGCCAGAGCGAAGTTGCCTTTGCGCCGGACCCGGCTGCGCTGCAACTGGTATTGAAAGCGATACAGAGCGCCCGCCGCTCGATTCATGTGGCCGCTTACGTCTTTACCAGCAAACCGGTGGCGCAAGCCTTGCTGGCAGCACAGCACGCCGGCATCGAAGTCGCCGTGGTAGCCGACCGCAAGGAAAACAGCGGTCGCTACAGCGCCACCCGCTTTCTGGCCGACCAGCAGCTTCCAGTACGGCTGAACGCCCGCTACGCCATCTTCCATCATAAATTCATGATCATTGACGCCATGCATGTACAGACCGGCAGCTTCAACTACAGCGCGGCGGCAGCCGGCAAGAATGCGGAAAACGTACTGGTCGTGTGGAATGCGCCGGAACTGGCAGCGCGCTACGAGCAGCAGTGGCAAAGGCTATGGCAGGAAGCAGACACACTGGCGGATGCTACCCGGAGTGATTAGCGCCGCCAGAATCATGCAAAGTGGATTGTGCGCCGTGCACGCTCAGCCGCGGGTGCTTGCAGTGGCAGCAAGAATCGCTGCCGCCGGGCACACCTGGCAGTACTCGCCATGCAAATTGGCCAGGCTCATCGCATGCACCTCACCAGCAGTGCGCCACTCGCCCGACCAGTCGGTGCGGCCAAAAGTGAAGCAGGCATCCTCTACCAGATAAACGGCGTATGCCAGATTGCCAGCCATGCGCACAGTCGCTTCGACCGAATTGCTGGTGGCCACGCCCAGCACCACCAGGGTTGAGCAGCCCATGGCCGCAAGCTGTGCTTGCAGATCGGTACCGATAAAAGCCGAATTGGTCTGCTTGGCCAACACCCACTCACCCGGCAAGGGAGCGACTTCCGGCTTGAAGGCATGGCCGGGCTGGCCGGGACGGTAAGTCGATGCCGGTTCCAGTGAATCGTGCCGGACATGGCATACCGGGCGCTGCTGGCTGCGCCAGCGCGACAGCAACTGTGCAGCCACGGCTTCGGCCTGCGGATTATTGCGCTCGCCCCAACTGGGGTCGTCCACTGCTTGCTGCATGTCTATCAGCAGCAATACGGCGTTGGCGGGAAGTGTCGGCAAGGTGGTGGCAGGCATGGCTATTTGGCAAGCAAAGTGATGCAGCAGCATAGCAGAGCACACGCTACCTGTATTTTCGTCGCGATGAAATGCAAACAACCCACCGGACCTGAGTCGGGTGGGTTGTTGTCTGCCTGACTAGCTGTCAGCCGCTTTTACAAGCTGCTGCGACTAGACATGACAATCAGCAATTACAGCGGCTGAATGTTGGTAGCAGCCGGGCCTTTTTGACCCATTGCCTTGGTGTAGCTAACTTTCTGGCCATCATGCAGCGACTTGAAGCCGTCTACTTTGATTTCGGAGAAGTGAGCGAACAGGTCATCACCGCCGGCGTCCGGAGTGATGAAACCAAAGCCTTTAGCGTCATTGAAGAATTTAACGGTGCCGGTTTCCATAATACATCCCTAACAAAATAAAATTTAAACTGGGCAAAAGCCCGGAGACAAGAAATTCAAGCAATCGACATTTGAACAATTAGGCAACTCTTTTGGAGGGACGCACACTGTAACGAAATAGGCACAAAACTTGAAATCTTGCAGGACCGTTATACGCACCTTGTTCCATGCGGTCAAACATTATCTGCCAAATCGGCAAAATAATTTCCGTTCAAACCATGGCACATTCATATATATGACGGAAATATTGATGCCACGGATAAAAACAGCATGGGCAAAATATGCCGCGCAGCCATCTGCCATGGCAGCACCGGGCAGCAAGATCAATAGTGAGCGGCCAGGGCTTGCTCCGACTGCAATGCCGCTCGCAGGAATTCCAGCCAGGCACGCAGCTTGGCCTGCTGCGGCTGCGCCGGCGGATACAGTGCATAGATGTCGGCCGGTTCCGACTGCCAGTCTGGCAACACGCGCAGCAACTGCCCACTCCGCAGCAGTTCACCCACATCCCACCACGAGCGCAGCACCAGCCCCAAGCCCTGCATGGCCCACTGCACCGCAGTTTCGCCATCATTACTGGATAGTGGGCCGCGCACCTTGACCGTTTCTTCCCGCTCGCCCTGCTGTAGCACCCAGCTGCCATGCGTGTCGTGGTTTTCGCGAATCACGATGCACTCATGCCGCAGCAAGTCACGCGGCTGCGTGATCGGCGAACGCCCGGCCAGATAGGCCGGTGCCGCACACAATACCCGCCGGTTACGCAGCAACAGGCTGGCATGCAGCCGCGAATCCGGCGGCTGGCCGAAGCGGATGGCCACATCAAACCCCTCTTGCCGGCGCGGCGGACGGTCGCTCAGTTGCAGCTCCACCTCCAGCCGTGGGTATTGGCAGGCAAAGTCCGCCAGCAAAGGCGCGATATGGCGGCGACCAAAACCAAAACTGGCGTTGACACGCAACAGGCCGTGCGGCTGATTCGGGTCACCGCGCACCCTCCCCTCCAGCTCGGCGATTTCACCCAGCAGGCGGCGCGCCTCGGCCAGATACAGCTGCCCGGCCTCGGTCAATTGCAGTGAACGGGTAGTCCGCCGCAACAGCACGATACCAAGCCGCGCCTCCAATTCCTGCAGACGACGGCTGATCACCGGCGGCGTGACACCCAGCTGCCTCGCGGTAGCCACCATGCTGCCGCACTGGTTCAGCTGCAGGAAAAATTCCAGATCGGACACCGCATTCATTATTGCACCCAGCTTAATAATGGTTTCGTTGAAACTGAATTATAGCCATCAATTCACCTAGTAAACTGTGACATAGACAATCAAACATGGAGCTTGCAATGCTTGGGCAGATACTGGAAGCACTCGCCCTGGGTGGCCTGCTGGGTGGCATTGGCGGCCTGCTGGGCATCGGCGGCGGCATCCTCGCCATACCGGTGCTGGTCATGCTGTACGGCATGAACCAGGCGCTGGCGCAGGGCACCGCACTGGTGATGATGACGCCCAATGTGCTGATCGGCTTCTGGCGCTACCGCCAGCGCAATCCCTTTCCCTTGCGCACCGCGATGCTGATCGGCCTCTGCTCGGTGATCAGCACCTACCCGGCCGCCCGGCTTGCCGTCGACATGGATGCCGGCCTGCTCAAGCAATGCTTTGCCGCATTCCTGCTATTGCTGGCGGCGTACTTCCTGCTGGACAGCCGGCTGCGCCAAGTGTCCGGGCGGCCAGCCTGGCCGGAAGTGATGCTACCGCTGGTCGGCGTAGTGGGCGGCCTGTTTGCCGGCCTGTTCAGCGTGGGGGCCGGCATCGTTGCCGCGCCGATTCTGGTGAAGGGTTTTGGCAAAAAGCAGGCGGTAGCCCAGGGGCTGGCGCTGGCACTGGTCGTGCCTGGAGCAGTGGTGGCCCTGTGGACCTATGGCCGCGCCGGCCATATCGACTGGCAACTGGGCCTGCCCATGGCCTTGGGTGGAGTCTGCACTGTTTCGCAAGGCGTGGCGTGGGCACACCGGCTGCCGGAAAGCCGGCTGAAACAACTGTTTGCACTGATGCTGATTACCACCGCACTGCTGATGTCACGGCACGTTTGAGTGACTTGCCGTAAAACCGCTTTTGTTTTGCCAGACGGATCTCTATGATCCGTCCATCATTTCTGTTTGGTCGCCATCATGATTACCCTGCACCACCTGAACAATTCCCGCTCGCAACGCGTCATCTGGCTACTGGAAGAATTGCAGCTGCCCTACCAGATCAAGCACTACCAGCGCGATGCCCGCAGCATGCTGGCCCCGGCCGAACTGAAAGCCGTGCACCCGCTGGGCAAGTCGCCCGTCATCACTGACGACGACATCGTGGTGGCCGAGTCTGGCGCCATCATCGAATACCTGGTGGAAAAATATGGCGCAGGCCGACTGAAACCGGCTGCCGACAGCAAGGCGCTGCTGGACTATCGTTACTGGCTGCACTACGCCGAAGGCTCGGCCATGCCGCCACTGCTGATGAGCCTGGTATTTTTCCGCCTCGACCAGCCGCCCATGCCCGCCTTGCTGCGACCACTGGCACGCCTGATTGCCAAGGGCGTGCGCAGCAATTACCTGAATCCGCAGTTGCAACTGCACTTCGACCATATCGAACAGCAGCTGGCCCCAAGCGGCTGGTTTGCCGGCAAGGATTTCACTGCGGCCGACATCCAGATGAGCTTTCCGCTGGAAGCAGCCAGCCATACAGGCATCGTGAGCACCCGCCACCCGCACATCAAGGCTTTCCTGTCCGCCATCCATGCTCGCCCGGCCTACCAGGCCGCGCTGCGCCAGGGCGGTCAATACGATTACGCCTGAGCATGAGAGTGAGCGACCTGCAGCGCGGGGGCTTGACGAAAAAATCCAGCCTCGCTATGATGCCGCTCTCTTTTGGAGGGGTTACCCCAGCGGTCAACGGGTCCGGACTGTAAATCCGGCGGCTCAGC